>NZ_SMNY01000002.1:0-153026 GCF_004353535.1 Cupriavidus sp. L7L | reverse complement strand
GCTTCTTGACCGTGTTGCCATCGCGATAGGACTCGCGCAGCAGGACGGCGGGGGGCGAGTTGCGGTTGGGGACGTGTTCGATATACATGAACACTTATTCAAGCACAACTCTGCTGAAACGCAATAGATAAACACTAATTTACATGGCTACATAATAGTCACAAAAAATGGCCGAAACCCAGCGCCGACGCGGGTTCCGGCCATTCGAGAAGCCAAAGCTCGGACTAACCCGCGCCCGCGCTCAGATTTCCAGGTTGTCGATCAGGCGGGTCGCGCCCAGCTTGGCCGCGGTCAGCACCACCAGCGGCTCGCCGGCGACAAATTCCTCGTGCGTCGGCGCCTGCAGGTTGCTGCGCTTGCGGATCGACACGTAGTCCGGCTTCCAGCCGCGCCTGGCCAGCGCTGCCACGGCATTGGCCTCCACCGCCAGCAGGTCGGCGCCGGCGCGGTCGCTGCCCAGCACCGTGTCGCGCACCTCATGCAGCGTGCGGTACAGCACCGGCGCCTCGGCGCGCTCGTCCGGGCTCAGGTAGCGGTTGCGCGACGACAGCGCAAGGCCGTCTTCGTCGCGAATGGTCTCGGCCGGGATGATGTCGATCGGCAGCGCGAATTGCTGCACCATGCGGCGCACGATCATCAGCTGCTGGTAATCCTTCTTGCCGAACACCGCCACGCGCGGCTGCGCGCACGAGAACAGCTTCATCACCACCGTGCATACGCCCTTGAAGAAGCCGGGGCGGAACTCGCCTTCCAGGATGTCGCCCAGGTCGTGCGGCGGCTCGACGCGGTATTCCTGCGGCACCGGGTACATATCGCGCTCGGAGGGCGCAAACAGCACATAGACGCCTTCCTTCTGCAGCTTCTCGATATCGTCCTGCAGCGTGCGCGGATACTTGTCGAAATCCTCGTTGGGGCCGAACTGCAGGCGGTTCACGAAAATCGACGCCACCACCGGGTCGCCGTGCTGCCGCGCCAGGCGCATCAGCGACAGGTGGCCTTCGTGCAGGTTGCCCATGGTGGGGACGAAGGCAGCGCGGTTCTGGCCGCGCAGCTGGTCCCGCAGCTCTTGGATGGAGGAAATGACTTTCATCTGGCTAGGTGTGCTGTCGTGAGGGTGTGACCCGTGGCGCCGGTCTCCGGGGGGCGGCGCCGTGACATGCCGGGCCTTCGGGGCGTTTTGCCTTCCTGGCGCTTTTTGGGCCTATTGTGCCGGCTGTCGGCGGATTGTAGATCAAGTGGGACGGGGGCGGACCCTGCCGCAAGGGTGGGTCAGGAAGGGCTGTACGCCAATCGCACATAAATTGGCGCGAACGGCTCGGCCTGGGTGATCTCGACCAGCGACTCGCGCGACAGCTCCAGCATGGCGATAAAGTTGACCACCACCACCGGCACGCCCTTGCCCGAGCGGATCGCGTCCTCGAACAGTTCCGAGAACTCCATGAAGCGCGCATGCTGCAGCCGGCGCAGGATCTGGCTCATGTGCTCGCGCACCGATAGCTCCTCGCGCGAGATCTTGTGGTGCTGGTTCAGCTTGGCGCGCTTGAGCACGTCGGCCCAGGCGGCCTGCAGGTCGATGGTCTCGACTTCGGGGAAGCGCGGCGCCAGGCTCTGCTCGATATAGACCTGCGAGCGCAGGAAGTCGCGGCCGAGCTGCGGCACCGTGTCCAGGCGCTGCGCGGCCAGCTTCATCTGCTCGTACTCCAGCAGGCGGCGCACCAGTTCGGCGCGCGGGTCCTCGGCGTCTTCGTCGCTGTCGGCCTTCTTGACCGGCAGCAGCATCCGCGACTTGATCTCGATCAGCATGGCCGCCATCAGAAGGTATTCCGCCGCCAGCTCCAGGTTGGTCTTGCGGATCTGCTCGATATACGACAGGTACTGTCGCGTGACCTGCGACATCGGGATGTCGAGGACGTTGAAGTTCTGCTTGCGGATCAGATACAGCAGCAGGTCCAGCGGGCCTTCGAACGCTTCCAGGAAGATTTCGAGCGCATCGGGCGGGATGTACAGGTCCTGGGGCAGCTTGAACAGCGGCTCGCCGTACAGGCGCGCGAACGCCATCCCGTCGACCATGTCGGCGGGACCCGCGGGCCCGGCAAGGTTGTCGGCAGCGCCGGCGACCGCGGCGGGCAGCGGCAGCTTGTCCTGGTCGGCTGTGCTCATCGCCGGTGGCAGGGCGCGCTGGCGGGGATCAGTTGTCCTGGGAGTAGACGTATGGCTTCTGGGCCACTCGCGACGCCTGGGCGCGGGCGCGCTCTTCCAGGTCGATCGGCGCCTTGTCCCACAGCAGGGCGCGGCCGTCGCGCTGCTCGGCTTCGAGCGTCGGGCGCTCTTGCTTGAGTTGCTTCAGGAACTGGGTGATCTCGGATTCGTACATGGCCATGGTGAAACCGTATGCGCCGCTTGGGGCGTGTAATGGATGCAGTGGGGCAGGATTTTACAGTATCGGCCCGGCGCGGGGTCGCATTTGGCCCCCGGCCTGCTTTCCGGGGGTAGGAAGATTCCGGACGCAGCGCGGTGTGTGGTCAAATACCGACTTCGTATGTGTGGACAAACGGCGATGCCGCGAGACACCGCTATCACCGCTAAACCTGCTGACACCGCGTCCGGGGCGCCCGGCGACTTCAACGGATGACGATCGACCGCACCGGGGGGACGGATACGGCACATCCCGCGCCGCTGCCCTGGCGGGCGCGCGCGGCCGCGTTCGCGCTCGCCGCGCTGCTGATGATGCTGCTGCCGGCCGGTGCCGCGCTCGGCGCCTACAAGGTCGAGGTCGAAGCCCCCAAGCCGATCAAGGAGATGCTCGAAGAGCACCTGGACCTGTCGCGCTACAAGGACCGCACCGACCTGTCGCAGGACCAGTTCGACTACATGGTCGAGACCGTGGGCGAGCAGGTGCGCCAGTTCACCTCGACCGAAGGCTATTTCGATCCGACCACCACCACCCGCGTGGAGGGCGAGGGCGACAAGCGCGTGGTCCACGTCACGGTCGACCCTGGCGCGCGCACGCTGATCCGCAATGTCGATGTCCAGGTGACCGGCCCGGCGGCGACGCGCTCGCCCGAGCAGGTGGCCGAGATGCAGGCCAAGTGGGGCCTGCCGGCGGGCGACCCGTTCCGCCAGGCCGACTGGGACAAGGCCAAGGAAGACGCGCTGGTGACGCTGCAGAGCCACAACTACTACGGTGCGCGGCTGGCAGCGTCGCAGGCGCGGGTGGAGCCCGACGAGCTGCGCGCCGACCTGTCCGCGCACTACGCCAGCGGGCCGGCCTACCTGCTGGGGCCGCTCAAGGTCCGCGGCAACCGCCGTTACCCGGAAGAGATCGTCTACAACGTCAACCCGCTCAGCGAGGGCGAGCCGTACCGCGTCGAGCGGCTGCTCGAGCTGCAGCGCGCGATCCAGAACCAGCCGTATTTCTCCAACGTCCAGGTCGACCTGGAGCCGCCGCCGGATGCCGACAAGGCGCCCGACGGCGTGGTCACCGCGCCGGTGTCGGTGCGCGTGCGCGAATACCCGGTGCACCGGCTCAACAGCGGCGTCGGCTTTACCACCGATACCGGCGCACAGGTGGAAGGGCGCTATTCCTACTACAACCTGTTCAACCGCGGCTGGACCTTCGACTCGCAGGCGCGGATCGAACAGAAGCGGTCCTACCTGTTCGCCGAGGCGGCGATGCCGCCGTCCCGCGGCGCCTACCGCAACAGCGTGTACAGCAGCTACGAGCGCACCATCGATCTCGAGAACACCGATACCACCAGCCTGCGCGCGGGCCTGAAGCGCTCGCGCTCGCGCGAGAAGTACGACGTCACCACGTCGCTCGACTTCTACTATGACAAGCTGCTGCCCGAGGGCCAGGCGGCCCAGATCAGCAAGGCGCTGGTGCCGGCCTTCGCCTGGACCCGGCGCGATGTCGACAACCCGGTGTTCCCGCGCCGCGGCAACGTGATCAGCACCCAGGTCGGCGTGGCCGCGCGGGGTTTCCTCAGCGATGCTACCTTCCTGCGCCTGTATGGCCGTATCCGCCAGTACATCCCGGTGGGCAAGCACGACCTGGTGGTGGCGCGGCTGGAACTGGGCGCCGACCTGACCGGTGACAGTTCGAGCCAGATCCCGGCAACGCTGCGCTTCCGCGCCGGCGGCACCGATTCGATCCGCGGCTACACCTACCAGTCGATCGGCACCCCCAGCGGCTCCAGCATCCTGCCGGCCAAGTATCTCGGCACCGGCAGCCTGGAGTACCAGTACTGGTTCAAGCCCGACTGGGGCGTGGCGGTGTTCTGGGACCTGGGCACGGCCGCCGACAACCTGCGCGGCGTGACGATCTACAACGGCGTGGGCGTCGGCGTGCGCTGGCGCACGCCGGTGGGCCCGCTGCAGCTGGACGTCGGCTACGGCATCCAGGAACAGCAGTTCCGGCCGCATATCTCGCTGGGGGTGGCGTTCTGATGGCCGCCCGCGCGCATGGGATGCGAACATGAGCGCCCACGACCTGCCCGACGTGCCCGGCGAGGGCACGCCCGCTGAGCCGAACCCGCCCGCACCGCGCAAGCGCCGGCGCGTATGGCGCGCGCTCGCCTGGCTGGTCGGCGTGCTGGTGTTGCTGGTGGTGGCGCTGGTCGGCGCGGGCGTGGCGGCACTGGGCACCGAGGCCGGCACGCGCCACCTGTGGACGCTGGCGACTCGGCTGTCGGCCGGCATGCTCAGCGGCCGGCTCGAAGGCGGCACGGTGGCACATGGCCTGCGGCTGCGCGACGTGGTCTTTGCCAGCGGCCAGACCCGCGTGACGGTAGACCGCGTCGATGGCAGCTGGGCCGTGACCTGGCAGCCGCGCCGCCTGCACTTCGACTACCTGCGCATCGGCAAGGCCGAGGTCCGGCTGGGCCCGTCGGAGCCGAGCACCGAGCCGGCGCAGATGCCGAAGTCGCTGGAACTGCCGCTGGCGATCGACGTCGACGCGCTGACCCTGGAGCGGCTGGCGCTGCTGCAGGGCACGTCACCCGCCGCCGAGCCGATGGTGTTCGCCAACCTGTCCGGCGCGCTGCACAGCGACGGCCAGCACCACCGCGTCAGCGTGGACAAGCTGGAGACGCCGTACGGCAAGCTTGCAACCAACGCCCAGATCGGCGCACGCGCGCCATTCCCGCTCAGCGCCGAGGCGCTGCTGGAGGCGAGCTGGCAGAAGGAGTCCTTTGCCGTCAACGCCACCGCCAGGGGCACGCTCGAAGCCTTGCGCGCCGAGCTGCAGGCCAACGGCGACCGCATCCATGCGCGCGCCGGCGCCGACCTGACGCCGTTCGGCAAGGTGCCGTTCACAAACCTGCTGGTCGATGGCGAGCGCATCAACCCGCGGCTGTTCAGCCCCACCGCGCCGCAGGCCAACCTGACGGTGCATGCCGAGCTGCGGCCGGTGGATGGCGCGGCGGCGACCCCGGCGCCGCCTGCCGCATCCGCACCCTCCGCATCCGCACCCGCCGCGGTGCCGCCGCCCGCGCCGCTTGCCGTCGCAGGCGACATCGAGATCCGCAACCTTGAAGCCGGCCTGCTCGACAAGGAGCGCCTGCCCGTGCATTCGGTGCGCGCCCACGTCGAACTGAGCGAAATGGCGCAGGCCATCAGCAACCTGCGCGTGGCGCTGACCGGCAAGGCCGAAATCACCGGCGGCGGCTCGCTGCGCGATGGGCGCGGCGGCTTCGACCTTGACGTGCACCGGCTCGACCCCGCAGCGCTGCATGGCTCGCTCACCAGCGCCAGCCTGTCCGGCCCGGTGGTGCTGCGCTTGGAGCCCGGCCGGCAGAGCGTGGCGCTGGACCTGTCCGGCGCTGCGCTCAAGCTGTTTGCCGACGCCAGCATGGACGCCGACACCGTCACGCTGGGCGCGCTGCGCGCGACCGTCGGCCCCGGCGTGCTGAGCGCGGAAGGCAAGCTCGGCCTGAAGGACAGGCAGCCGTTCAGCTTCAAGGGCAAGCTGGCGTCGTTCGATCCGTCGCGGCTGGCCAAGGTGGCCGCGGGCCGCATCAACGCTGACTTCAGCGCCAGCGGCGAGATTGCCCCGGTGCTTGGCGTGGCGCTGGATTTTGCCGTGCACGAGAGCGAATACGCCGGCCTGCCGATGACCGGCGGCGGCAAGGTGCGGCTCGCCGGCGAGCGGCTGCTGCCAAGCGAAGCGGCGCTCAATATGGCCGGCAACCAGGCCAACCTGCGCGGCAGCTTCGGCGCGCGCGGCGACCAGCTCAGGCTGGCGGTCGACGCGCCGCAGCTGGAGCGGCTCAAGTTCGGCGTGGCCGGCAAGCTCAAGCTCGATGCCACCATCACCGGCACGCTGAAGAAGCCCGAGGTGGTGGCCGACTACAACGCGCAGGCACTGGAAGTGGGACCGCACAAGGTGGCCAGCGCCAGCGGCCGCGCCGAGGTGCGCGGCGGGCTGGACGGACCGCTGTCGGTGCAGCTGGCCGCGCGCGACTACCGCGGGCCGCAGGCCAGCCTCAGCACGCTCGACGCGACCCTCAACGGCACCCAGGCCAACCACGCCTTCGACGTCAAGGCCGCCGGCACCCTCAACCGCCGGCCGCTGCAGCTGGCGCTGGCGGGGCAGGGCGCATGGAAAGGCAAGGAGGGCTGGAACGGCACCATCCGCACGCTGGAAGAGCGCAGCACCGTCAACCTGCGGCTGGCCGCGCCGACACAGCTGCTGGTCGCCGACCAGCGCGTGCGCCTGGGCGCCACGCGGCTGCTGATGGACAACGCCACGCTCGCCATCGACAGCTTCGACTGGGACCATGGCCGCATCCGCAGCCAGGGCACGCTGAACGGCCTGCAGGTCGGCCACGTGCTCGAACTGATGGAAACCATCACCGGCGAGAAACCGCCGGTGCGCTCCGACCTGGTCATCGACGGCCGCTGGAACCTGGCGCTGGCCGAGACCGCGAGCGGGTTTGCCGAAGTGCGCCGGCGCAGCGGCGACCTGTCGGTCAATGCCGGCCGCGGCTTTACCACCATGGGCCTGGGCGAAACCAGCCTGCGCGCCGAGGCGGGCGGCAACCGCATCGCGCTGCGCGGCGGCATGGTGTCGGGGCGCATCGGCAAGGTGGCGGTCGATGCCTCGGCCGGGCTGGTGCAGGAACAGGGCCTGCAGACGGTGGGGCCGGCATCGACGCTGGCGGGCACCGTCACGGTCGATGTGCCGCGCCTGAAGTCGCTCGAGGCGCTGACCGGGCCGCAGTATGCCTTCGACGGGCGCCTGGCCGCGGCGCTGCGGCTGGGCGGCACGGTCGGCGCGCCGCTGCTGGCCGGCACCATCGATGGCGACAATCTCGCCGTCACGCTGTATGACATCGGCCTGCGCCTGACCGACGGCACCGTGCGCGTGGCGCTCGACCAGAACACAGTGGAACTGAAGCACGTCGAGTTCCACGGCGGCGACGGCAAGATCACCGCCACCGGCAACGTCAAGCTGGGCGAGGCCGATCCCAACCTGACCGGCAAGATCGTCGCCGACAAGCTGCAGCTGTTCGCCAGCCCGGAACGCACGCTGGTGGTGTCGGGCGATGCCAGCATCGCCAACGAAAACAAGCAGGTCGTGATCCGCGGCAAGTTCCGCGTCGACCGCGGCCTGTTCGACCTGCCCAAGGCCGGCGCGCCGGTGCTGGGCGACGACGTGGTGGTGATCCGCCGCAAGGACCAGCGCGCGGTCAAGACCGCCGCGACGCCGGTGGTGCCCGAGACCAAGCCGGCGAGCAAGTTCAGCCCGGTGATCGACCTGACCGTCGACCTGGGCAACGACTTCCGCTTCCGCGGCGCGGGCGCCGACCTGCTGCTGGCCGGCCAGCTCGGGGTCAAGAGCGAACCGCTGGTGCCGCTGAAGGCCCTCGGCACGGTGCGCGTGACGGATGGCACCTACGAGGCCTTCGGCCGCAAGCTGGACATCGAGCGCGGTATCATCAACTTCAACGGCCCGATCGACAACCCGAACATGAACATCCGCGCCATGCGCCGCAACCAGGAAGTGGAGGCGGGCGTGGAGGTGACCGGCACGGTGCGGCTGCCGCGCGTGCGGCTGGTGTCGGAGCCCAACGTGCCCGACGAAGACAAGCTGTCGTGGCTGATGTTCGGCTACGGCGCCGAAAGCGCCGGCGCGGGCCAGCAGCGGGCGCTTGGCGGCGCCGCGCTGGGTGGGGCCGCGCTTGGCATGATAGGCGGCAAGGCGGGCAAGGGCATCGTCTCGCATTTCGGCATCGACGAATTCTCGATCGGGCCCAGCACCGCGGGCCTGAACGACCAGCAGGTGGTCAGCATGGGCAAGGCCATTACCGACCAGATCGCGGTGGGCTACGAACAGAGCCTGACCTCGGCCTCGAACGTGGTGAAGCTGACCTGGCAGTTCTCGCGGCGCTGGTCGCTGATTGCCAAGGGCGGCTCCATCAACGGATTGTCGGTCTTGTTCAACCGCCGCTTCGACAGCTGGGCGATCCTGTTCTCGGGCGCCTCGAACCGCCGCGGCACCAGCAGGAGCCAGGATGACGGCCAGATACTCGATCCGGAAAGCGCGGCCGCGGCCGCTTCGGCAGTCATTGCCGAGCCCGTGCGCCGCTGAAGTAAGCGCCACCCACCTACGCCCCGCCAACTACGCGTCGCCGCGACGCCTTGCCGCCATGGGACTGATTGCCTCTGTGCTTGCGCTGTTCGGCTGCGACCAGCGCAAGGTCGATGAAGCGATGAACAAGGCGGGCGAAACCGCGCGCAACACCTGGAACGCGATCAAGCCCGACAGCCAGCTGTTCAAGGGCATCGTGCCCGGCCAGTCCACCGAGGAAGAGCTGCGGCGCCAGGCCGGCAAGCCCGAGATCGTCTGGGAAGAGGCAGACGGCGGCCGCCGGCTGGAATACCCGCGCGGCCCCGAGGGTACCACCACGTGGATGGTCACCATCGGCGCGGACGGCAAGGTCGCGCGCATCGAGCAGGTGCTGACGCCGGAGAATTTCGCGCGCGTGCGCGCCGGCATGAGCAAGGACGATATCCGCCGCCTGCTGGGCAAGCCGACCAAGGTCGAGGCCTTCGCGCTGAAGAAGGAAGAAGTGTGGGGCTACCGCTGGATGGAGACCTCGACCGACAAGGCCTTCTTCAATGTGCATTTCAACAGCGATGGCACCGTGACGACGACTTCGCGCAGCGACGATCCGTCGAAGATGCAGGGCGGCTGACACCACCTCGGTGCAAAAAAAAGCGGCCGCCCGAAGGCCGCCGCCGCTTCCTGCGCGCGATCCGCTTCAGCGAATCCGCATGCCCGGCACCGCTCCGCTGTGCGGCTCCAGGATATACAGGCCCGGCGCGGCCTTCTCATCAGCCGCCGATGCCGCCAGCACCATGCCCTCGGACATGCCGAACTTCATCTTGCGCGGTGCCAGGTTGGCCACCACCACGGTCAGCTTGCCGACCAGCTGCTCGGGCGCGTAGGCCGACTGGATGCCCGAGAACACGTTGCGGGTCTTGCCTTCGCCCAGGTCCAGCGTCAGCTGCAGCAGCTTGTTCGAGCCTTCGACCTTCTGGCATTCCACAATCCTGGCCACGCGCAGGTCCACCTTGGCGAAATCGTCGATGGTGATGGTCTCGGCCACCGGCTCGATCGACGCTGCCGCGGCAGCGGGCGCCGCCGTGGCCTGCAGCGATTCGCGGTTGGCCGCCAGCAGTGCGTCGACCTGCTTGGAATCGACGCGCGTCATCAGGTGCTGGTAGGCCTGCACCGGGTTGGCCGCGGACAGCTGCTTGTCGATGGCGCGCCAGTCAAGCGGCTCGACGTTCAGGAAGCGTTCGACGCCGGCGGCCACGTTCGGCACCACCGGCTTCAGGTACACCGTCAGCAGGCGGAAGGCTTCCAGCGACACCGAGCAGGCGGCGTGCAGCGCGGCGCGCTTGCTTTCGTCCTTGGCCAGTTCCCACGGCTTCTCGGTGTCGACGAAGGCGTTGACCGTGTCGGTCAGCTCCATCACTTGGCGCAGCGCCTTGCTGTACTCGCGTGCTTCATACAGCTGCGCGATCTGCGGCGCGGCCTGGCGCAGCTGCTCCAGCAGCGGGTGCGCCAGCGCGGCCTCGTCGACCTTGCCTTCGAAGCGCTTGACCAGGAAGCCAGCCGCGCGGCTGGCGATATTCACGTACTTGCCGATCAGGTCGCTGTTGACCCGGGCGATGAAGTCGTCCAGGTTCAGGTCCAGGTCTTCCATGCTCGCATTGAGCTTGGCGGCGAAGTAGTAGCGCAGCCATTCCGGGTTCATGCCGGTGTCGATGTAGCTCTGCGCGGTGATGAAGGTGCCGCGCGACTTGCTCATCTTGGCGCCGTCCACCGTCAGGAAGCCGTGTGCGAACACATTGGTCGGCGTGCGGTAGCCCGAGAAGCGCAGCATTGCCGGCCAGAACAGCGTGTGGAAGTACAGGATGTCCTTGCCGATGAAGTGGTACTGCTCGGCGGTGGAGTGCGGGCCGACCCAGGCGTCGAAGTCGATGCCGCGCTGCTGCGCCAGGTTCCTGAAGCTGGCGTAGTAACCGATCGGCGCGTCCAGCCACACATAGAAATACTTGCCGGGAGCGCCGGGGATCTCGAAGCCGAAGTAGGGCGCATCGCGCGAGATGTCCCAGTCCGACAGCGTCGAGGCCTCGCCTTCGCCGCCCAGCCATTCCTGCATCTTGTTGGCGGCCTCGGGCTGCGCCAGGTCGGCCACCCATTCGCGCAGGAAGGTCTCGCAGCGCGGATCGGACAGCTTGAAGAAGAAGTGCGTCGACGACTTGCGCACCGGCGTGGCGCCCGAGACCACCGAGTAAGGGTTCTTCAGGTCGGTCGGCACATAGGTAGTGCCGCAAACCTCACACGAGTCGCCGTACTGGTCCTTGGCCCCGCACTTCGGGCATTCGCCCTTGATGAAGCGGTCCGGCAGGAACATGTTCTTGACGGGGTCGAAGAACTGCTCGACATCGCGCTCGGCGATCAGGTCCTCGGCCTTCAGGGCCAGGTAAATCTTCTCGCACAGCTCGCGGTTTTCATCCGCGTCGGTGCTGTAGTAGTTGTCGAACGACACCAGGAAGCTGTCGAAATCGCGCTTGTGCTCGGTCCAGACGCGGTCGATTAGCTGCTTGGGGGTGATGCCTTCCTTCTCGGCGCGCAGCATCACCGGGGTGCCATGCGTGTCGTCGGCGCCGACGTAGTAGACCTCGTTGCCCATCATGCGCTGGAAACGCACCCAGATATCGGTCTGGATGTATTCCACCAGGTGGCCGATATGGATCTGGCCGTTGGCATAAGGCAGGGCGGATGTGACGAGGATGCGACGTGCGGTCATAGACGAAGAGCCGGTCAGGGGCGGGGAATATCAGTGGCGACGGCGCTGCGCGCGAGGCGGCGCGTGCCGGGGAGGGGCTATTTTAGCAACGTAGTGCCGCGGATGCGCCGGTTCCGCATGGCGGAATCCGCTGAAATGGCACAGGCCATTCCCTGCAAACGGCCAAAAAAAAGCGCCGGTCAGTGCCGGCGCAGCTTTCCACAACGGAAAAGGAGGAGAAATCAGGTACCGCCCGGGAGGTCAGCCACCCATCGCGAGCCAGCAACGGTGGCAAGCGGTACCTGTTTCTATGACAGGGTCACCCTTGAATTGGTTTCAAAAAAATTTCGACACGGCGATTTTGTTGCCGGCCAGCCTCGGTGGCATTGTCCGCAACGGGCTGGGCCTGGCCCCGGCCCTCGGCCGTCAGGCGGTTCCGTGCGACGCCGCGGTCACCCAGGTAGCTCGCTACGCTCTGGGCCCGGCGCTGCGACAGCTGCATGTTGTAGCTGGGATTGCCGGTGCTGTCGGTATGGCCCACGACGTTGGCACTGACATCCTGGTGCTGGCCCAGCGTCTGGGCGACCTGGTCGAGCACGGAGCGGAACGACGGCTTGATGCTGGCGCTGTCGGTATCGAAGGTCACCTGGCTGGGGATGTTCACCTTCAGCGAGCCGTCCGGCTGCTCGGTGATCTGGGTGCCGGTGCCGGCGGTGTCCTTGTTCAGCTTGCCGCGGATGGCATTCCAGTTGTAGCCGGTCGCACCGCCGACGGCTCCGCCCACGGCCGCGCCGACCAGCGTGCCGGTGGTATTGCCGCCGATCAGGTTGCCAAGCCCCGCGCCCACCGCGGCGCCTACGCCGGTACCGACCGCCGTATGGGTCTGCTGTTCGGTGGCGCAACCCGCGGCCAGCAAGGTGGCAGCGGCGAGCGAGACAGTGACGAGCTTGATCTTCATGCTTTCTCCTTCTGATATTCCCGTAATGTTCCTGGTACCGCATGCGGATGGTAACCGCAAGGCGATACCGCAGATAACCCTTTGTGCGCGTTGGCGGCGGCGCGGCCGGCGCGGGGGCCAATGCCCGGGTGCCTGTCCGCCCAACCGCACTACAATATGGATATGGCGGCCCGCGCACAAGTGCAAGGTTGTGAGATTTGTAAATGTCTGTAATCCCACACCTGGCACAAGGGTTTGCCCGCGCTTCTCCGGCTACCCATGGCCGTTGCTTCATACTTTGATACATTAGGCGCCAGTCCAGCCGATGGCGCCGGCCGTACGGGCCATCCCCACAGTCAGAAAAACCAAGCGGAGGTTGTCTTGAGCGTCAGCACTGAGCAGGTCACCGAAGCCCTGCGCACCGTCATCGACCCCAACACGGGCAAGGACCTGGTGTCCACGCGCTCGGCCCGGAACATCCGGGTCGACGGCGGCGAGGTTTCGCTGGAAGTCGAACTCGGCTATCCCGCCAAGAGCCAGCTGGACCCGATCCGCAAGCTGGTGGTTGCCGCGGTACGGCAAGTGCCGGGCGTCACCAACGTCAGCGTGGCCGTGACCATGAAGATCGTCGCGCACGCGGTGCAACGCGGCATCAAGCTGCTGCCGGGCGTGAAGAACGTGATTGCCGTCGCCTCGGGCAAGGGCGGGGTGGGCAAGTCCACCACCGCGGTCAACCTGGCGCTGGCGCTGGCCGCCGAGGGCGCGCGCGTGGGCATGCTCGATGCCGATATCTACGGCCCCAGCCTGCCGATGATGCTCGGCATCGACGGCCGCCCCGAATCCGCCGACGGCCAGACCATGGAGCCACTGGAGGGCCATGGCGTGCAGGCCAACTCGATCGGCTTCCTGATCGAGCAGGACAACCCAATGGTGTGGCGCGGGCCGATGGTCACCTCGGCGCTGGAGCAGTTGCTGCGCCAGACCAACTGGCACGACCTCGACTACCTGATCGTCGACATGCCGCCGGGCACCGGCGATATCCAGCTGACGCTGTCGCAGAAGGTGCCTGTCACCGGCGCGGTGATCGTCACCACGCCGCAGGACATCGCGCTGCTCGACGCCAAGAAGGGCCTGAAGATGTTCGAGAAGGTGGGCATCCCCATCCTCGGCATCGTCGAGAACATGGCGGTGTACTGCTGCCCGAACTGCGGCCACGTCGAGCATATCTTCGGCCAGGGCGGCGGCGAGAAGATGTGCGCCGACTATGGCGTGGAGCTGCTGGGCAGCCTGCCGCTGAACCTGCAGATCCGCGAGCAGGCCGATTCGGGCCGTCCCACCGTGGTGGCCGAACCGGACAGCCCCGTGGCCGAGCTGTACCGCGGCATCGCGCGCAAGGTGGCGATCAAGGTCGCCGACAAGGCGCGCGACATGACCAGCAAGTTCCCGAGCATCGTCGTGCAGAACACCTGAGCGCGCGGCTTGCCGCGCCAGCAGCCATGGAAGCCGAAACCACGCCCTTGCCACAGTCGCCGCCACCCGGCGCCCGTCCCGCCGTCACCACGGCGGTGGTGATGCGCAAGGTGGCGCTGGCCAACCGCTGGCAGCCATGGAAATGGCAGCTCGACGCGGTGCTGCCGGACCTGGGCGAGTTCGGCACGCACGCGGTCTGCCTGGAACACGACGAACACGGCGCGCGCTGGCTGTATCCCGGCTTCGAGGTCGAGCTGTTCCGCGACCAGGGCGAGGGCTATTACCTGAACCTGACCTCGACCACGCCATGCTGGTTCGTGCTGTGGCGCATGCCCGAGGACGAGGACGGCGGCGGCACCGGTGAAGACGCCCACCCCGTGCCGATGACGGTCACGCTGTCGTACAACGAAGCCGGCCGCTGGCTCGACGCCGGCGAGATCGTCGAGAACGTGCCGCTGGCACCGGAGCAGCGCGACTGGCTGCAGGCCTACGTCAACGAGCATTACCGGCCCGAGCCGAAGCAGCGGCGCCGGCCCGAATCCTTCAAGGCGCCGCAGGACCGCGCGCGCTACTGACCTTGCTGTTTCGCATACGCCGATGAGCGATTCGTCCTTCCTGTCACGCTGGTCGCGCCGCAAGGCCGCGGTGCGGGAGGGCGTGGCCGTGCCGGCGGAGCCGCTGCCGCCTGCCGAGGCATCACCGTTGCCCGTGCCACCGCAGGCTGCGACCGCGGTGCCGGAGGCCGGCCCGGAAGTCCCCCTGCCGACCCTGGCCGACGTGGCGGCGCTGCGTCCCGGCGACAATATCGCCCGCTTCGTCGCGCGCGGCGTCGATGAATCGGTCAAGCGCGCCGCGCTCAAGACGCTGTTTGCCGATCCGCATTTCAATGTGATGGACGGCCTCGACACCTACATCGACGACTACGGCAAGCCCGACCCGATCCCGCCGGGGATCCTGCGCCAGCTGCGCCAGGCCGAGTCGCTGGGGCTGTTCGAGCCGACCGACGAGGAGCGCGCTGCGGCCCAGGCGGCCGCAGCCGCCGCACAGCCGGACGCACAAGTCGCCGCACAAGTCGCCGCACAACCGGACGATGTACCGCCGGCGGCGCCCGCAGTGGCCAGCGACCCGGCTGGCGCTACGGACATACCCGCATCCTCCGAAACGCCGCCGCCGGTGGCCAGTCAAAGCGCAAAACAGGGCCCGCAAGGTCCGCAAGATCCGGATAAGTGCGCGTAGCCCCACCGGGCAGCGCAGCCTACAATAGGCTTCCCCACAATCCGCCGGGCCGCAGACCCTCGCAAGAAGGACGTCCGGACCGGTCAGCACGCATTCGCCATGCCGACGCTGATCTGCAATTGCAACGACACCATGCCGCTTGACGGGGCGGCGCTGTCGGAAGCCAGCCAGGGCCCGCAGCAAGGCCAGCAACAAGGCAAGCAACAAGGTCCGCTCAAGGTCCACCATCTGCTGTGCCGGCGCGAAATCGGCGCCTTCACCGCCGCACTGGACGGCACCGACGATGTCATCGTGGCCTGCACGCAGGAGCGCGCGCTGTTTACCGAAGTTGCCGCGCAGACCGCCCAGGGCCAGGATGGACGCCCGGTGGTGACCGCCCCGGTCCGCTTCGTCAATATCCGCGAGACCGGTGGGTGGTCGCAGGGCGCGCGGCGCGATCCGCGGACCGCCAATGCCAAGATCGGCGCGCTGCTGGCGGTAGCCGCGTTGCCCGAGCCGGAGCCGGTGCCCGTGGTCGACTACCGCTCCGACGGCTCGGTGCTGGTGCTGGGCCCGGCGCAGCGCGCGCTGCCCTGGGCGGAACGGCTCGCGGCCATGCAGTTCGAGGTCACGGTGCTGCTGACGGGCAGCGCGCCGGGCGAGGGCGCTGCCGCACAGCCTTTCGGACGTACCTATCCGGTACATAGTGGACGGCTGTCCGCGCTTGCCGGCTGGCTCGGCGCCTTCGAAGCCAGCTGGGAAACCGGCGCGGGACGCAGCAACCCGATCGACCTGGACCTGTGCACCCGCTGCAATGCCTGCATCGATGCCTGCCCGGAAGACGCGATCGATTTCAGCTATCAGATCGACCTGTCGCGCTGCCGCTCGCACCGCGACTGCGTGCGCGCCTGCGGCGCTGCCGCGGCCATCGACTTCGACCGGCCGCAAGGCACCATGCAAGGCCGCTTCGACCTGGTCTTCGACCTGTGCGACCAACCCGCCTTCACCATGCACCAGCCCCCGCAAGGCTACCTGCATGCCGGCGCCGACCCGGCGCGGCAGCAGGCGCTGGCGCTGACGCTGGCGGGCCTGGTAGGCGAGTTCGAGAAGCCGAAATTCTTCCGCTACAAGGACAGCCTGTGCGCGCATGGCCGCAACCAGACCACCGGCTGCACGGCTTGTATCGACATTTGCTCGACCCGGGCGATCCAGTCGCGCTGGCATGACGGCAAGGGCCGCATCGAGGTCACGCCCAACCTGTGCATGGGCTGCGGGGCGTGCACCACGGTGTGCCCCAGCGGTGCCATCAGCTACGGCTATCCCGGCCCGGAGACGACCGGCACTCGCCTGCGTACGCTGCTGGCCGCCTACCGGCAGGCCGGCGCGCGCGACCCGGTCGTGCTGCTGCACGGCGAGGAATATGGCACGCCCGCCTTGCTGGCGCTGGGCCGCGCCGCGCGCGCGGGCCGTGCCGCCGGCGTGCCCGCCAATGTGATGCCGCTGTCGCTGTTCCACCCGGCCGCGGCCGGGCTGGAGCTGTGGCTGGCTGCGCTGTGCTGGGGTGCCAGCCGCGTGGCGGTGCTGCTCACCGGCGATGAGGCGCCGCAGTACCGCACCGCGCTGCGCGAGCAGATGGAAGTCGCCCGCGCATTGCTGGCGGGACTGGGTTATGACGCCGACGTGCTGTCCCTGGTCGAGGCGGCAGATACGCCCACGCTGGATGCCGGCCTGTCCGCGTTGCGTCCGGGCCGCAATGCGCTGCCGCCGGCGCCGTTCGGCGCCGTTGCAGCCAAGCGCGAGATGCTGGACTTCGTGTTCGACCACCTGGTGCGCCACGCGCCGGTGCCCGCCGACATCGTGCCGCTGCCGGCGGCCGCGCCGATTGGCGCGATTGCTGTCGATACCGGCAAGTGCACCTTGTGCATGGCGTGCGTCGGCGCCTGCCCGTCGCAGGCCCTGCGCGACAACCCCGAGCGCCCCGTGCTGAGCCTGATCGAACGCAATTGCGTGCAGTGCGGCCTGTGTGAAAAGACCTGCCCGGAAGATGCGATTACGCTGGTGCCGCGCCTGCTGGCCGGCGAAGCCGCGCGCCGCCCGGTCACGCTCAACGAGTCCCAGCCGTTCCATTGCGTGCGCTGCGCCAAGCCGTTCGGCACGGCGCAGATGGTGGAATCGATGCTGGTCCGGCTGGCCGGCCACCCGGCATTTTCCGGCGCCGCCGCCGAGCGGCTGAAGATGTGCCCGGATTGCCGCGTGATCGACATGATGGAGCACGAGAGCGGGACCATGAGCGGCACTGTGAGCGGCACCACGCTGCGCTGAGCCTCCATCGACACAATTTATCACGACATGACAGATTTCCAGCCGATCCAGCTCACCGCGGCACCGCACGCCGACGATGCCGAGGACACCGCCCGCGCCGACCTGTACGGCCTGCTGGCCACGCTGTTCTATCGTGCGCCCGATGCCGCGCTGCTGCACCACATCGCGGCCAACCGCGCCGTCGGCGAAGATGCCGATACGGTACTGGGCAAGGCGTGGAATGCGTTGTGCGCTGCAGCAGCCGAGACCACGGCGGCGGAGGTTGAAGAGGAATACCGGGAGCTATTCGTCGGCGTGGGCCGGCAGGATGTGTTCCTGTATGGCTCGTTCTACCTGACCGGCTTTCTCAACGAGCGTCCGCTGGTGGCGCTGCGCGAAGACCTGGCCCGCTATGGCCTGGAGCGCCACGACGGCGTCAGCGAGACCGAGGACCACATCGCCACGTTGTGCGAGGTGATGCGCTTCCTGGTGGCTGGCGAGGACCTGTCGGTGTCCAACCTCGGCGAGCAGCAGCGCTTCTACGCACAGCACCTGCAGCCCTGGGTCGAGAAATTGTGCGATGCGGTGATCGCGCACCCGCAGGCGCGTTTCTATCGCAGCGCCGCCGGGTTGCTGGCCGCGTTCGCCAGTGTCGAGGCGCTGGCGCTGGAGATGAACTAAGGACCGCAGGTCAGGAAAAACCCTTGCATATCATGGTCTTTCCTGCAAGATGCTTCTAGAATATGCATAACAACGCATAACGGCGAAAACCATCGGGCTTTGACAGCCGAGGAGCCCCCCACATGAGAGAGAAGCCAACCCGGGTCGCGCGCCGCTCATTTCTCGCGGGCGCTGGAGTTGTGGCTGCCGCAACGGGTGCGGCAGCGCTGACAGCGCGTGGGCCGGCACTACCGGACCAGGCCGCCGCTCTGCCGGAACCCGCCGACACCCCGTCGGACAGCAAGGGCTACCGGGTCTCAGAACACATTCGCAAGTACTACCGGACCACACTGGTGTAAGTGCCAGGGCGGCGTGGTTCGCCGCGCCGCCAGCAAACGGACGGCTCTCGTCCGCATCTGAGGTGAGACATGATCTTGACCCGCAAACGCGCGGCGCAGGGCGCATCCGCCCGCCTCGCTGACGGCCTCGCCAACCGGCACGATCCTGCCGGCGTGCAAGCCGGAACCGGACGCCTCTCACAGCGGCTCGCCGCAAGCCTGGCCGGCGCCATGCCGACCATGGATCGCCGCAGTTTCCTCAAGCGCTCGGGCATCGGCGTCGGTGCCGGCCTGGCGGCGTCGCAACTGACGCTGCTGCGCAAGGCCGATGCCGCCGACGACAAGAAGGGCGCCGCCGATGGCAAGAGCGGCATCGTCGTGCGCCGCACCGTATGCGGCCACTGCTCGGTCGGCTGCGCGGTCGACGCGGTGGTGCAGAACGGCGTGTGGATCCGCCAGGAACCGGTGTTCGATTCGCCCATCAACCTGGGTGCGCACTGCGCCAAGGGCGCTGCGCTGCGCGAGCACGGCCACGGGGAATACCGGCTGAAGTACCCGATGAAGCTGGTCAACGGCAAGTACCAGCGTATCAGTTGGGACCAGGCGCTCGACGAGATCACCGCGAAGATGAAGGAGATCCGCCAGCAGACCGGCCCGGACTCGCTGTTCTTCATCGGCTCGTCCAAGCACAGCAACGAGCAGGCGTACCTGCTGCGCAAGTGGGTTTCGTTCTTCGGCACCAACAACACCGACCACCAGGCGCGCATCTGCCACTCCACCACGGTGGCGGGCGTCGCCAATACCTGGGGCTACGGTGCGATGACGAACTCGTACAACGATATGCAGAACTCGAAGGCAGCGCTGTATATCGGTTCGAACGCGGCCGAGGCGCATCCCGTGTCGATGCTGCACCTGCTGCACGCCAAGGAAAACGGCTGCAAGGTGATCGTGGTCGACCCGCGCTACACGCGCACCGCGGCCAAGGCGCATCACTATGTGCGCATTCGCTCGGGTACCGACATCGCCTTCCTGTTCGGCATGCTGTACCACATCTTCAAGAACGGCTGGGAAGACCAGAAGTACCTGCACGACCGCGTCTACGGCATGGACAAGGTCAAGGAAGAGGTGCTGGCCAAGTGGACGCCCGACAAGGTCGAGGAAGTGACCGGCGTGCCCGAGGCGCAGGTCTACCTGGTTGCCGAGACCATGGCCAAGAACCGCCCCAGCACGCTGGTGTGGTGCATGGGCCAGACCCAGCACACCATCGGCAACGCGATCGTGCGCGCGTCGTGCCTGGTGCAGCTGGCGCTGGGCAATATCGGCGTGGCGGGCGGCGGCGCCAACATCTTCCGCGGCCATGACAATGTGCAGGGCGCCACCGACGTCGGGCCCAACCCCGACTCGCTGCCTGGCTACTACGGCCTGGCCACCGGCGCATGGAAGCACTATGCGGCGGTGTGGGGCGTGGACTATGAATGGATCAAGAAGCAGTTCGCCTCGCAGACGATGATGGAGAAGTCCGGCACCACGGTGTCGCGCTGGATCGATATCGTCACCGAGAAGAACGAGCTGATCGACCAGGACAACAACGTGCGCGGCGTGTTCTTCTGGGGCCATGCCCCGAACTCGCAGACGCGCGGCCTGGAGATGAAGAAGGCGCTGGACAAGCTCGACCTGCTGGTGGTGATCGACCCGTATCCGTCAGCGACCGCGGCCATGGCAAACATGCCGCCGGCCGAGGGCGACAAGGTCAACCCGAACCGCGCCGTGTACCTGCTGCCGGCGGCCACGCAGTTCGAGACCTCGGGCACGTGCACGGCCTCCAACCGCTCGCTGCAATGGCGCGAGAAGGTGATCGAGCCGCTGTTCGAATCGATGCCCGACCAAACCATCATGCAGGCGTTCGCCGACAAGCTTGGCTTTGGCAAGGAGCTGTCGAAAAACATGAAGCTGATCGAGGTCAAGCGCGCCGGCCGCACCTGGATGGAGCCGGAGCCGGAATCGATCCTGCGCGAAATCAACGCCAGCAACTGGACCATCGGCTACACCGGCCAGTCGCCCGAACGGCTGAAAGCGCATATGCGCAATATGCAGATGTTCGACGTCAAGACGCTGCGCTGCAAGCAAGGGAAGGACCCCGTCACGGGCTACGACCTGACCGGCGACTACTTTGGCCTGCCGTGGCCGTGCTACGGCACGCCGGAGCTGAAGCACCCGGGTTCGCCAAACCTGTATGACACCAGCAAGCACGTGATGGACGGCGGCGGCAACTTCCGCGCCAACTTCGGCGTGGAGCGCGACGGCGTCAACCTGCTGGCCGAGGACGGTTCGTACTCGCTGGGCGCGGAGATCACCACCGGCTATCCCGAGTTCGACCACGTGCTGCTGAAGAAGCTGGGCTGGTGGGACGAGCTGACCGATGCCGAGAAGGCCAAGGCCGAGGGCAAGAACTGGAAGACCGACCTGTCTGGCGGCATCCAGCGCGTGGTGCTGAAGAACCATGGCTGCCACCCATTCGGCAATGCCAAGGCGCGGGCGGTGGTGTGGAACTTCCCGGACCCGATCCCGCAGCACCGCGAGCCGCTGTACTCCACGCGGCCCGACATGGTCGCCAAGTACCCGACCCACGACGACAAGATGGCGTTCTGGCGGCTGCCGACGCTGTACAAGTCGGTGCAGCAGCGCAATATCGAGAACAAGGTCTACGAGAAGTTCCCGATCATCCTGACCTCCGGGCGGCTGGTCGAGTACGAGGGCGGCGGCGAGGAAACCCGCTCCAACCCGTGGCTGGCCGAGCTGCAGCAGGAGAACTTTGTCGAGATCAACCCGCGCGCGGCTTCCGACCGGGGCATCCGCAACGGCGACTTCTGCTGGGTCAGGACGCCGACCGGCGCCGCGCTGAAGGTGCGCGCGCTGGTGACCGAGCGGGTCGGGCCGGATACCGCCTTCATCCCGTTCCACTTCTCGGGCTGGTGGCAGGGCAAGGACCTGAAGGACTACTACCCGGAAGGCGCGATGCCGGTGGTGCGGGGCGAAGCCGTCAACACCGCCACCACGTATGGCTATGACTCGGTGACGATGATGCAGGAGACCAAGACCACCGTTTGCCAGATCGAGCGGTTTGCATAAGCCACAGGACAGAGCAGAGGAACATCATGGCACGCATGAAATTCATCTGTGACGCCGAGCGCTGCATCGAGTGCAACAGCTGCGTCACGGCCTGCAAGAACGAGCACGAGGTGCCCTGGGGTGTGAACCGGCGCCGCGTGGTGACCGTCAACGACGGCGTGGTCGGCGCCGAGAAGTCGATCTCGGTGGCCTGCATGCATTGCTCCGACGCACCGTGCATGGCGGTGTGTCCGGTCGACTGCTTCTACCGCACCGACGACGGCGTGGTGCTGCACGACAAGGACGTCTGCATCGGCTGCGGCTACTGCTCGTATGCCTGCCCGTTCGGTGCGCCGCAGTTCCCGTCGACCGGCACCTTCGGCGTGCGCGGCAAGATGGACAAGTGCACGTTCTGCGCCGGCGGCCCGGAGAAGAACGGCAGCGAGGCCGAGTTCGAGAAGTACGGGCGCAACCGGCTGGCCGAAGGCAAGCTGCCCTTGTGCGCGGAGATGTGCTCGACCAAGGCGCTGCTTGGCGGCGATGGCGATGTGATTGCCGACATCCTGCGCAACCGCGTGATCAAGCGCGGTACCGGCGGCGACGTGTTCGGCTGGGGCACCGCCTATGGCGTGCCCAAGGCCGCGCCAGGGGCGCCGGCAGCTCCGGCTGGTCCCGCTGCGCCGGATGCGCCCGGGGCCCGCTCCACGCCAGCCGCACCGGCTGCACCGGCTACCCCCGCCGCTACCGGCGTTCAGGGAGGGCAGACATCATGAGCCGCGCCTGCGCCATCGTCCTGCTGACACTGTGCGGCGCGCTGCTGGCCGCGTGCGGCGAAAAGCCGCAGACCATCAACCAGTCGCACCGCAAGGCCGACGCCCAGGCCTACCAGGGCGCGCCCGACGACCCCTTCGTGGCCAAGGGCTGGACCGCGGGCGACAAAACCAGCTGGCATAACCAGATCCGCCAGCGCAACCAGTACCAGAACGAGTACAACCGCGTGCAATGAATGCGCCGCAGTGGGCAGGCGCCGCGATCCGCGCGCATGCTCCCGATGACCTGAAGGAGGGCGTATGACGCCGTCGCACAATGCATGCCGCAGCGGGCAGGGCGCCGGGTGGCGCCGCTGGCTGGCGGCCGGCGCGCTGGCACTGATGGCCGTGGCCGGAAGCGCCGCGGCCCAGGCTCCCGCACCGGGGCCGTCGACCGGCCCGGCCACCGCCTCGGGCAGCGCCGATGCCAACAACCCGGCCACGCATCCGGCCCAGCCACTGGCCGGCATCGCATCGGAAAACATCTTCAACGTGCCGCGCCGCGACATCGCCGCCGAGGCCCAGTCGCAGCAGCAACGCACCGTCACGCAGCCCGGCAACAACGCGCCGGTCTGGCGCGAGGTCAACTCCGACCAGCGTCACTACAGCAGCCTGCCCGACAAGGAAGCCGGCGTGCTGATCCAGCGCACCGGCCAGCAATGGCGCCTGTTCCGCAACGGCGTGATCACCGTCTGGGGCGGCTGGCTGCTGCTGGTGGTGCCGCTGGCCATCCTGGGCTTCTACCTGTGGCGCGGCACCATCCCGCTGCGCGAGCCGCGCACCGGCCGCATGATCGAACGCTTCACGCCGCTGGAGCGCATCGTGCACTGGACCATGGCGATCTCGTTCGTGGTGCTGGCGGTGTCGGGCATCATCATGCTGCTGGGCAAGCATTTCCTGCTGCCGCTGATGGGGCACATGCTGTTCGGCTGGCTCAGCTACATCCTGAAGAACCTGCACAACGTGGTCGGGCCCATCTTCACGCTGTCGGTGATCGTCGCCTTCGTGGTGTTCGTGCGCGATAACCTGCCGGGCCGCGACGACGTGCGCTGGGTCACCAGCCTGGGCGGACTGGCATCCGGCAGGCACGTGCCGAGCGGGCGCTTCAACGCCGGCGAGAAGATGTGGTTCTGGGTCGGCGTGTTTATCTTCGGCATCGTGCTGTCGGCCTCGGGCTGGGTGCTCGACATGATCGTGCCGGGCATGGACTACTACCGCGCGACCATGCAGATCGCCAACGTGATCCACGGCATTTCCGCCGTGCTGATGATCGCGATGGCGTGCGGCCATATCTACATGGGCACGGTCGGCATGGAAGGCGCGTACCGCGCCATGCGCGACGGCTGGGTCGACGAAGCCTGGGCCAAGGAGCATCACGAGCTTTGGTACGACGACATCCAGTCCGGCAAGATTCCCGCGCAGCGTTCGACCGGTCCCGCCAGTCCGGATGCGGCGGCCGGGCGGGCCGCGCGGCATACCCCCGGCGAAGCTTGATCACGCAGGACACCAATACTTCGGGAAGCATCGACCATGACACGCACCCTGACGCTGATCGCCCTGGCCGCCGGGGCCACTTTGAGTGCCGGCGCGCTGGCCAAGCTGCCGCCACCCAGCGAAGCCCAGCAGGCCAAGGCCGCGGAGACCAAGGCCCGCGCCGCGTGGTCGGACAAGGTCGCTGCCTTCCAGCTGTGCCGTGCGCAGGACAAGATCGCGACACGCTACTACGCCGAACGCCAGGCACAGGGCAAGGACGCGCGCGCGGCGGTGCAGACCCCGCCGTGTACCGATCCGGGACCGTTCGTTGCGCCCGTGGCGGCGTCGCCCCCAGCGGCGCCGGCGCCCGCGGTCGCAAGCACCGGTGCCGACGCCAAACCGGTTGCGCCCGGCGCAGTACAATCTCCCGCAAAGGCACCATAACCGCAGCCCCGATGCTCGCCTGGACGGCACGGGGCACCTTCCAGCAGCCCTGAGCCTTCCTGTCATGACCCTGCGTCCCGAGCTTACCCAGGCAGCCGTTCCGCTGATCGAAGAGGTCGAAGTCGTCGACGAGCAGGGCCGCGTGCGCGCGGCCTGGCTGCCGGGCGAGCGCCCGCTGACGGTCTACCTGGACAAGCGCGAACTGGTCACGCTGATGACGCTGGGCGGCGCGCCCGAGCACCTCGTGCTGGGCTACCTGCGCAACCAGCGGCTGGTCGAATCGATCGAGGACATCGCCGCGGTGCAGGTCGACTGGGAAACCGAATCCGCCGCCGTCACCACCCGCACCGGCGTCGACCGCATCGAGGAGCGCACCGCGCGCCGCGTGGTGACCACCGGCTGCGGGCAGGGGACGGTGTTCGGCTCGCTGCTGGACGAGGTCGACAGCATCCGCCTGCCGGTCGATACGATCCTCGACCAGGACACCCTGTACGGCATCATCGACACTATCCGGCTGCAGCAGTCGGTGTACAAGCAGGCCGGCTCGGTCCATGGCTGCGCGCTGTTCAAGGGGACCGAGTTGTTGATGTTTGTCGAGGACGTCGGCCGTCACAACGCGGTCGATGCCATTGCCGGCCGCATGTGGCTGGAAGACATGAGCGGCGCCGACAAGATCTTCTACACCACCGGCCGCCTGACCTCGGAAATGGTCATCAAGGGCGCGCAGATGGGCATCCCGTTCCTGCTGTCGCGCTCGGGCGTGACGCAGATGGGATACCAGATGGCCACACGGGTGAACCTGACCCTGTTCGCGCGCTGCACCGGCAAGCATTTTCTGCTCTACACCGGGCGCGAACGGTTCCGTCATCGGATTCCCGAGGACGCCGTAGCTTGATTGTGGCTCAAGGGCCACTTCATCGCCTGTCGACGGATGCGGCGTTGTCTCAACGGAACGCGGGCGGAATGGTTGTACAATGCGGCGCACTCCGAGCCAGTGTGTCTACCTCCCAACCTCTATGAGCATCAAATCCGACAAATGGATCCGCCGCATGGCGGAGCAGCACGGCATGATCGAGCCGTTCGAGCCAGGCCAGGTCCGGGAGGCCGACGGGCGCAAGATCGTGTCGTACGGTACCTCGAGCTACGGCTACGACATCCGCTGCGCCGATGAATTCAAGATCTTCACCAATATCAACAGCACCATCGTCGACCCGAAGAACTTCGACGAGAAGTCCTTCGTGGACTTCAAGGGTGATGTCTGCATCATTCCGCCGAATTCCTTCGCGCTGGCGCGGACGATGGAATATTTCCGCATCCCGCGCAGCGTGCTGACCATCTGCCTGGGCAAGAGCACCTATGCCCGCTGCGGCATTATCGTCAATGTGACCCCGTTCGAGCCGGAATGGGAAGGCTATGTGACGCTGGAGTTCTCCAACACGACGCCGCTGCCCGCCAAGATCTACGCCGGCGAAGGCTGCGCCCAGGTGCTGTTCTTCGAGAGCGACGAAGTCTGCGAGACCTCGTACGCCGACCGGGGCGGCAAGTACCAGGGCCAGCATGGTGTCACACTGCCGAAGACCTGATCGCATTACAATGCCGGCGTTTGCCGGAACGGCCGCTCCGCGATAGCCGCGCGGGGTGCCAAGACCTGACGTGAGAGCCACATGTCGCCGTCGCAGGGGAACCCCTGCCGGCCATGTGGCTCAAGTCCTTTATGTCCTGCTTTCCATCAAGGATGCCCGATGAAATTCCGCTTCCCCGTCATCATCATTGACGAAGACTTCCGCTCCGAGAACATCTCCGGCTCGGGCATCCGCGCGCTGGCCGAGGCGATCGAGAAAGAGGGCATGGAGGTCATGGGGCTGACCAGCTACGGCGACCTGACGTCGTTCGCGCAGCAGTCCAGCCGCGCCTCGACCTTTATCGTGTCGATCGACGACGATGAGTTCGTGAGCAGCGACGATCAGCCGGAAGCCGCCGCGATCGAAAAGCTGCGCGCCTTCGTTGCCGAAGTGCGCCGCCGCAACTCGGACCTGCCGATCTTCCTGTACGGCGAAACCCGCACCTCGCGCCATATCCCCAACGATATCCTGCGCGAGCTGCACGGCTTCATCCACATGTTCGAGGACACCCCCGAGTTCGTGGCGCGCCACATCATCCGCGAAGCCAAGGTGTACCTCGATACGCTGGCGCCGCCGTTCTTCAAGGCGCTGATCGACTACGCGCAGGACAGCTCGTATTCGTGGCACTGCCCCGGCCACTCGGGCGGCGTGGCGTTCCTGAAAAGCCCGGTGGGCCAGGTGTTCCACCAGTTCTTCGGCGAGAACATGCTGCGCGCCGACGTCTGCAATGCGGTGGACGAACTCGGCCAGCTGCTCGACCACACCGGTCCGGTGGCCGCGTCCGAGCGCAATGCCGCGCGCATCTTCAACTCGGACCACATGTTCTTCGTCACCAACGGCACCTCGACGTCGAACAAGATGGTGTGGCACGCCAACGTGGCGCCGGGCGACATCGTGGTGGTGGACCGCAACTGCCACAAGTCGATCCTGCACGCGATCATGATGACGGGCGCGATCCCCGTGTTCCTGATGCCGACGCGCAACCACTACGGCATCATCGGCCCGATCCCGAAAAGCGAGTTCGATCCGGAAACGATCCGGCGCAAGATCGCCGCGCACCCCTTCGCCAGCAAGGCCAAGAACCAGAAGCCGCGCATCCTGACGATCACGCAGGGCACCTACGACGGCGTGCTGTACAACGCCGAGCAGATCAAGGAAATGCTGGCGGCCGAGATCGACACGCTGCATTTCGACGAAGCCTGGCTGCCGCACGCGGCGTTCCACGACTTCTATCACAACATGCACGCGATCGGTAAGGGTCGCCCGCGCAGCAAGGACGCCCTGGTGTTCGCCACGCAGTCCACGCACAAGCTGCTGGCGGGCCTGTCGCAGGCTTCGCAGATCCTCGTGCAAGACTCCGAGACGCGCAAGCTGGACCGCTACCGCTTCAACGAGGCGTACCTGATGCACACCTCGACCAGCCCGCAGTACTCGATCATCGCCTCGTGCGACGTGGCGGCGGCGATGATGGAAGCACCGGGCGGCACCGCGCTGGTGGAAGAGAGCATCCAGGAGGCGATGGACTTCCGCCGCGCCATGCGCAAGGTCGAGGGCGACTACGATGCCGGCAACAACGGCGACTGGTGGTTCAAGGTGTGGGGCCCGGAGGCCCTGATCGAAGACGGCATCGGCGACCGCGAAGAGTGGATGCTCAAGGCCAACGAGCGCTGGCACGGCTTCGGCGACCTGGCCGATGGCTTCAACCTGCTCGACCCGATCAAGGCCACCATCATCACCCCGGGCCTGGACGTTGATGGCGAGTTCAGCGAGCGCGGCATCCCGGCGGCCATCGTCACCAAGTACCTGGCCGAGCACGGCATCATCATCGAGAAGACGGGCCTGTACTCGTTCTTCATCATGTTCACCATCGGCATCACCAAGGGCCGCTGGAACTCGCTGGTGACCGAGCTGCAGCAGTTCAAGGACGACTACGACCAGAACCAGCCGCTGTGGCGCGTGCTGCCGGAGTTCGTCGGCAAGTATCCGCAGTACGAGCGCATGGGCCTGCGTGACCTGTGCGATGCGATCCACAGCGTGTACAAGGCCAACGACGTGGCGCGCGTGACCACCGAGATGTACCTGTCGGACATGGAACCGGCGATGAAGCCGTCGGATGCGTGGGCCATGATGGCGCACCGCGAGATCGAGCGCGTGCCGGTCGATGACCTCGAAGGCCGCGTCACCGCGATCCTGCTGACGCCGTACCCGCCGGGCATCCCGCTGCTGATCCCGGGCGAGCGCTTCAACCGCACCATCGTGCAGTACCTGAAGTTCGCACGCGAGTTCAACAAGCTGTTCCCGGGGTTCGAAACCGATATCCACGGTCTGGTGGAGGACGAGGTGGACGGCAAGAAGGCTTACTTCGTCGACTGCGTGAAGCAGGTGGCCTGAAGCAAGCGAGTCCGGCACAGGAATGAGCCCCGCGCATGCGGGGCGTTTTCTTTCTAGCTGAACGGATTCAGCAACTCCACCCCCGTCCCACTGAAATCCCCCACATTCCGCGTGACGATCGTCAGGTCATGGATCAGCGCCGTCGCGGCAATGAACTTGTCCAGCGCATGCTCCGGGCGCGGCACGCGTAGCCGCCCCCATATCTGGGCGACATCGGCATCGACCGGCAACACATGCCGGCCGAAATCCTGCAGCACGGCCGTCAGCCATTGCTCCAGCGCCTCGGCCTGCGCCGTGTCGCCGCGATGGCGGATCAGCGCAATGCTGCGCCGCAACTCCCCCACGGTCAGCGCGGACAGGTAGAGCGTCGAACCATCGCGCGCCGCCTGCCGGAAGAACGCGCGCACGCCGGGATTGGCGCGTTCGCGCTTGCGTGCCTCGCTGACGACATTGGTATCAATCAAATACACGCGGCGCCTCGCCAGAATCCTGAGCGCGTTGGAAATCGGCATCCTCGCCGATGTCCGGCATGCTGGCCAGCACATCGGCAAAGCTGCGTCGGCGCGTGCCGCCCAGTGCCAGCGCCAGGATGGCCCGGTGCTCGGCCTCGGCGCTGCGGCCATTGGCGGCGGCCTGCTCGCGCAGGCGCTGGACCAGGGATTCATCGATGCCACGAACGAGCAGGGTTGCCATCTTGCGCTCCTTATCACGGGATGCGCTGATGCTAGCATTGATAGCGTCGTGCCGCTCGATAAGGAACGATTGAAGGCGTCGCCGGCTGGCGGCGGGGTGCGGCGAGGCAATGGTGTCCATGGGCACGGCTCCCTTGCAGGTGGTGGAGGTGAGAGCAGTCTGCGCCGTGCCTGCATGCTGGTCGATAAGCCGATTCGCAATGCGCGAAAGAAAAAAGCCCCGCAGCGCTTGCGGGGCTTTTGGGCCTTGCGGATCCGAACGATGCCGGCTCTAGTTCTTCTTTTTCTCGAACTCGAACTGGGGCGCCGACGGCTCGCTCTCCGCGGCTGGCTGGGCCGGCAACTCCAGACCTTCGCCGCCGCCCGCTTGCCCGGCCGGGGCCGGCACCGACAGGCTCGGCGCCGATGGCCTGGGGCTGGCGCTGTCCAGGTCGATGCTCAGGTCGCGCGTGACGCTGCGGTCCTGGGCCTTGTGGCCGCCGGTGGTGACCAGGCCCGGGAAGACGATGATCAACGCCACCATGATCAACTGGATGACCACGAACGGCACCGCGCCCCAGTAGATATCGGCGGTCTTTACCTCGCGCGGCGCCACCGACCGCAGGTAGAACAGCGAAAAGCCGAACGGCGGGTGCATGAACGAAGTCTGCATGTTCACCGCCAGCAGCACGCCGAACCAGATCAGGTCGATGCCAAGCTTGTCCGCCACAGGGCCAACCAGGGGCACGAGGATAAAAGCCAGTTCGAAGAAGTCGAGGAAGAACGCCAGCAGGAAGAACAGTACGTTCACCGCAACCAGGAAGCCGGCCTGGCCGCCGGGCAAGGCGGTCAGCAGGTGCTCCACCCAGACATGGCCGTCCACGCCGTAGAAGGTCAGCGAGAACACCCGCGCACCGATCAGGATAAAGATCACGAAGGCCGACAGTTTCAGCGTCGCCTCCATTGCCTGTCGTGTCAGCCCGAGGTCCAGGCGGCGCTTGAGCAGGGCGAGGATCAGCGCACCCAGTGCGCCCATGCCGCCGCCTTCGGTCGGCGTAGCGACGCCGATGAAGATCGTGCCGAGCACCAGGAAGATCAGCGCCAGCGGCGGAATCAGCACGAACGTGACCTTTTCCGCCATCTGCGACAGCAGGTTCAGCTTGAGCGCTTTGTTGATGACCGCGAGCACGAAGGCGAACAGGATCGCAGCGCCCACCGAGATCACCAGGCGCTCGTCCAGCGGTGCCTCGGGCTTGTACAACATGTCAACGGCCACGCCCACCGCGACGGACAGTGCGGTCAGCACCAGTACCGAAGCCGCGCCGCTCTTGCCGCTGGGCTCGCGGAAGGTGCGGGCCTCGATCGGCAGCGCGGGCGCCGCGGCTGGCTTGATCAGCGAGATCAGCAGCACATAGCCCATGTACAGGCCGGTCAGCACCAGTCCCGGTACGAAGGCGCCCTTGTACATGTCGCCGACCGAGCGGCCCAGCTGGTCGGCCAGCACGATCAGCACCAGCGACGGCGGGATGATCTGCGCCAGCGTGCCCGACGCGGCGATCACGCCCGAGGCCAGCCGCTTGTCGTATTTGTACTTGAGCATCAGCGGCAGCGAGATCAGGCCCATCGAGATCACCGAAGCAGCCACCACGCCGGTGGTTGCCGCCAGCAGCGCACCGACGAAGATCACCGCATAGGCGAGACCGCCGCGGATCGGGCCGAACAGCTGGCCGATGGTGTCGAGCAGGTCCTCGGCCATGCCTGAGCGTTCCAGGATCAGGCCCATGAAGGTGAAGAACGGGATCGCCAGCAGCGTATCGTTCTCGATGATGCCGAACAGTCGGCTGGGCAGCGCCTGCAGCAGTTCGGGAGGCAGCATGCCCAGCTCGATGCCGATGAAGGCGAAGAGCAGGCCATTGGCGGCAAGCGCGAACGCGATCGGGAAGCCCGACAGCAGGAATACGACCAGGGAGGCGAACATGATCGGGGCCATGTTCGCGATCAGGAATTGCGTCATCGTGCGCGCCTCTTATTGTTTTTCAGACGGGCCGGTCTGGTTGGCTTGCGCGATTGCCGCGATCTCCAGCGCCGGATCGACCGCGTGCTTGCGGAAGGCGGAGAACGGCAGTTCGCCCTTGAGGTAGGCAAAGCGCTTGATCAGCTCGGACAGACCCTGCAGGATCAGCAGGAAAAAGCCCGCTACGATGAGGAACTTGGCGGGCCAGCGGATCAGCCCGCCGGCGTTGCCGGACATCTCATGCCCGGCATACGACAGCCAGAAGTAAGGGATCGACAGCCACAGGATGATCAGTGAGATCGGCAGCAGGAACAGCAGGAAGCCGAAAATGTCGATCCAGACCTGAGTGCGTTCGGAGAAGCGACCGGCGATGACGTCGATGCGCACATGCTCGTCGCGCATCAGCGTGTAAGGGGCACCCAGCAGGAACACCCCCGCGAACATGTACCACTGCAGTTCAAGCCATGCATTGGAGCTGACGCTGAAGGTGTAGCGAATGATGGCGTTGCCTGCACAGACCAGTACGGCAAGCAGGATCAGCCATTTCGCCCAATGCCCGAAGAATTCGTTCACGGCGTCGATAAGCCGCGAGATCCTCATAAGGAAAGACATGTGATCGTCCTAGGGATTTTTGGGATACAGGGGTGGCGCGATAGTCTACGGCGCTACCCGCCATGCATCTTTAGGGTGAATCCCCAGTGAATCACATTTTTCGGTGTTTTTGCACCAATTTTGTGCAAAAACGGCCCGAATTCGCCCTTTATGGCATGTCGAACGTAGCCTGTCGTTCGCTGCTTTGCGCAATAAACAACAGAAGTCGGTGCGTTGGCACACACAAACAAAAAAACGGGAGTTGTACTCCCGTTTCGGCTTGCCGGTGCCCCCTCCGAAGTGGTTAGCCTTTCAGTGCCGTACGTGCGTCGGCAATGGCAGCGCGCACCTGGTCCGGCGCGGTGCCGCCGACATGGTTGCGCGCGGCGACCGAGCCCTCGAGCGTCAGCACGGCATGCACATCGTCGCCGATCAGCGCGGCCTTGTCGCCCAGGCCCGACACGTCGCGCAGCTCGGCCACGGTCAGGTCGGCCAGGTCGCACTGGCGGCTGTCGCAGGCACGCACGGCGTGGGCCACGGCTTCGTGGGCGTCGCGGAAGGGCAGGCCCTTCTTGACCAGGTAGTCGGCCAGGTCGGTGGCGGTGGCGTAGCCCTGCAGCGCGGCGGCGCGCATCGCTTCCGGCTTGACGGTGATGCCCGGCACCATGTCGGCGAAGATGCGCAGCGTGTCCACGATGGTGTCGACGGTGTCGAACAGCGGCTCCTTGTCTTCCTGGTTGTCCTTGTTGTACGCCAGCGGCTGGCCCTTCATCAGCGTCAGCAGGCCGATCAGGTGGCCGTTGACGCGGCCGGTCTTGCCGCGCGCCAGTTCGGGCACGTCGGGATTCTTCTTCTGCGGCATGATCGAGCTGCCGGTGCAGAACCGGTCGGCGATGTCGATAAAGCCGACGCGCGGGCTCATCCACAGCACCAGTTCTTCCGAGAAGCGCGACACGTGCGTCATCACCAGCGCGGCGGCGGCGCAGAATTCGATGGCGAAGTCGCGGTCCGACACGGCGTCCAGCGAATTGCGGCAGACGCCGTCAAAGCCCAGCTGCTGCGCCACGAACTCGCGGTCGATCGGGTAGCTGGTGCCGGCCAGCGCGGCGGCGCCCAGCGGCAGGCGGTTGACGCGCTTGCGGCAGTCGGCCATGCGCTCGGCATCGCGGGTGAACATTTCCACGTAGGCCAGCAGGTGGTGGCCGAAGGTGACCGGCTGCGCCACCTGCAGGTGGGTGAAGCCCGGCAGGATGGTGTCGGCGTTCTGGTCCGCCAGGTCCAGCAGCGACACGCGCAGCGCGCCGAGCAGGGCGCTGATGTTGTCGATCTCGCTGCGCAGCCACAGGCGGATGTCGGTCGCGACCTGGTCGTTGCGCGAGCGGCCGGTGTGCAGGCGCTTGCCGGCATCGCCGACCAGCGCGGTCAGGCGCGCCTCGATATTCAGGTGGACGTCTTCCAGGTCCAGCTTCCATTCGAAGTTGCCGGCCTCGATCTCGCCGCGGATCTGCGTCATGCCGCGCTCGATCTCGGCGCGGTCGGCCTCGGCGATGATGCCCTGCTTGGCCAGCATGGCCGCGTGGGCCAGCGAACCCTGGATGTCGAACAGGGCCAGGCGCTTGTCGAAGAACACCGAGGCGGTGTAGCGCTTCACCAGGTCGGACATCGGTTCGGAGAAGCGGGCGGACCAGGCTTCGCCTTTCTTGGCAAGTTGGGAGGTGGACATGGACGTCGGCTGCATTTGGCTCGCGGCTGGCGGGCGCCGGGGCGCGAGGCAGTTGGAGAATTTGGGAAAAACGGGATTATATCGTCCGCCAGGGGCATGGCGGCGCCGGCCGGCCGCCGGTTACAGCGGGCTGTGGAGCACAGGCCCCTTGAACACCACCGGGCCGCTCGGCCCGTCGGCATTGGGCGAGCCGCCAGTCGGCTCGATGCTGACCGCCAGGGCCGGCACTGCGGCGGGGGGTTCTGCCATCGCCAGGCGGACCTGCGGCGCCCGGCCGATCACGCCGAGCGAGCGCGGCTTGCCGCCGGCGGGCAGGGCCCACAATTGCAGCACCTGTTGCTCGCTCAGCTTTACGTGATCCAGGCGCCTCACGATGAGGCTGCGCGCGCCCGCATCCCAGGACACCAGCATGGCGGGCTGGGCCTGGTCGTCGTTGAGCACGGCGATGACCGCGGCCGGCGGGGCCTCGCGCTGTTGCGCCACCTGCATGCCGATCCCGATCGACAGCACTGTCACCACGGCCATTGCCGCCGCGGCGCCGCGCCAGAACACCGGAGCCGACCACAGCCGCTGCCACCAGCCGGCCGCCGCGACTTCAGCGGGCCTGGCAGGCTTGAGGGCCTCAACGGGCGGCTTCCAGCCCAGCCGGGCTTCGATGCCGCACCAGACCTTGTCGACCGGTTCCGCCGTGGCCTGCAACTCGGACACGCCGGCCAGCCGGTCCTGCCAGCGCAGGATGGCGGCGTGCACCGCCGGCTCTTCACGCGCGAGGTGTTCCATGCGCCGGCGCGCGCCACCGCGCAGCACGCCAAGCGCGTACTGGGCGGCAAGGCGATCGAGCAGCTCGGGATGGGCGGCCAGTTTCATGTCGCCGCCTCCAGGCAGTGGCGCAGCCGCTCCAGGCCGCGGCGCACCCAGGACTTGACCGTGCCCAGCGGCACGCGCAGCCGCGCCGCCAGCTCGGCATGGCTCAGATCGTGCAGGTACGCGAGCACGATCGCCTGCCGCTGCGCCTGCTCCAGCCGTTGCAGGCAGCGGTTCAGCGCGCGCGCCTGCTGGCTGGCATCGGCCAGCTCGGCGGGGCCGGCGGCGTCATCGGCCAGCCACTCGCCCAGGTCTTCTTCCAGCTCGACGGTCTGCGCAACGCGCGCGGCGGCGGCGCGGCGCAGGCTGTCGAGCGCCCGGTTGCGCACGATCGCTGTCATCCAGGTCATCGGCGCGGCCAGATGCGGCCGATAGTCGCCGGCGTGGTGCCAGATGCTGACAAAGCTTTCCTGCACGACATCCTCCGCCCAATCGCGCCTGCCGGTGATACGCAGCGCGAGGCCAAACAGTTTCGTTGCGGTGAGGTCATAGAGGCCGCGCAGTGCCTGGCGGTCGCCCACGGCCACGGCCTGCAGCAGCGCCTCCAGCCGGTCGGGACCGGCGGGCGCGGCATAAGACGGCTGGGGGGAGGACGGCACCGGGACGGGTCCTTGCAAGGGAGCTTTGCCGGATTATAGGTAGCGCCGCATCCAAACGCGCGGCGCGTGCGTAGAAGTGACAGGCGCAAGCCAGGCACCCCGGCCAACGGGGCGCCACGTTGTCATCCGTCACAGGAGAACACCATGGACCGCATGTCACAGAAACCCGCGCGCGAGGCCGGGACCATCGTCACGCTGCCGGATGCGCGCCGGCGGGGCTTGCTCAAGGCGCCCGGCCTGTTCGCGCTCGGCTCGCTGGCCGTCATCACGCTCGGCGAGTCGATGCCGGCGTGGGCGCAGACGCAGTCGGGCAGCACCAAGGACGACATCAATATCCTGAATACCGCTCTGGGGCTGGAGTACCAGGCGATTGCCGCCTACCAGGTCGGCGCCGAGAGCGGGCTGCTGCAGAAGCCGGTGCTCGCCACCGCGGTCAAGTTCCAGGACCACCACAAGGCCCATGCGCAGGTGCTGGCCGGGACGGTGTCGAAGCTGGGTGGCACGCCGGTGATGGCGAAGAAGGCGTCGGAATACAAGTTCCCGACCGAGAGCCTGAAGAACCAGGCCGATGTGCTGCGCTTTGCCGCGGGGCTGGAGAAGGGCGCGACCGCCGCCTACCTGGGCGTGCTGCCGAACTTCCACAACCGCGAGCTGACCAGGGCCGCTGGCAGCATCCTCGGGGACGAGGCAATGCACTGGGCGGTGCTGCTGCATGCGCTGGGTGAGGATCCGGTGCCGGGGGCGTTTGTCGGCTGAAGCGGGCAACGCTCGCCGATTGTTTGCTCCCCTCTCCCGCGAGCGGGAGAGGGGAGCAAACCGGCGGTCCCGCGATTGCCGTCAGCCAGTATTGCGCAACCCAGCCGCCACCCCATTGATCGTCAGGTGGATCCCACGCCGTACGCGGATATCATCCCCGTCCTTTCCGGCCCGGTAGCGCTTGAGCAGTTCCACCTGCAAGTGGTTCAGCGGATCCAGGTAGGCAAACCGGTTCTTGATCGACCGCGCCAGCAGCGGGTTGTCCGCCAGCCGGTCCTGGTGCCCGGTGATCAGCGCCAGCATCTCGCTGGTCAGGTGCCATTCCTTGCTGATGCGGTTGAACACATTGCGGCGCAGCGCCGCGTCGTCGCACAGCTGCGCATAGCGCGAAGCCACCGCCAGGTCGGTCTTGGCCAGCACCATGTCCATGTTGGACAGCAGCGTGGAGAAGAACGGCCAGGTCTTGACCATGCGGCGCAGCGTGGTGACGGCGGACTTGCGTGCCTTGTCGTCCGGCGCGCGGTCCAGCAGCGACTTCACCGCGCTGCCAAAGCCGTACCAGCCCGGCAGCAGCAGCCGGCACTGGCCCCACGAGAAGCCCCACGGGATCGCGCGCAGGTCTTCGATGCGGCGGTGCTTCTTGTCCATCAGCTTGCGCGAGGCCGGACGCGAGCCCAGGTTCAGGTCGGCGATCTCGGTGATCGGCGTGGTGGCGAAGAAGTAGTCCTTGAAGCCCGGGGTCTCGTAGACCAGGTCGCGGTAGGCCGTGAAGGCGCGGTCGGACAGCTGCTGCATCACCGCCTCGAACATGTCGAGGTCCCTGGGCGCGTTCTGCTGCGGCAGCAGCGATGCTTCCAGCGTGGCCGCGACCACCGTCTCCAGGTTGCGCCGGCCGATCTCGGCGTTGGCGAACTTGCTGTTGATGATCTCGCCCTGCTCGGTCAGGCGGATCTGGCCGTTGACCGTGCCCGGCGGCTGCGACAGGATGGCGTCGTAGGTCGGGCCGCCGCCGCGGCCGACGGTGCCGCCGCGGCCGTGGAACAGGCGCAGCTTGACCTGGCGCTCTTCAAAGAGCTGCACCAGCGCCAGCTCGGCCTTGTACAGCTCCCAGTTGGAGGTCAGGAAGCCGCCGTCCTTGTTGGAGTCCGAGTAGCCGAGCATCACTTCCTGCTCGACGCCATGGTGCGCGATCACCGAATCGAAGCCCGGCAGGTCCAGCAGCGACTGCATGATGCCGGCGGCATTGCGCAAATCCTCGATGGTCTCGAACAGCGGGATCACCATCAGTTCCATGCGCGCCGGGTCGGTCTTGCTGCCCAGCGTGCCCTGCAGCATGCCGGATTCCTTCTGCAGCAGCATGACCTCGACCAGGTCCGACAGCGTCTCGGTGTGCGAGATGATGTAGTTGCGCGCGATGCGCTTGCCGTAGCGCTTGCGCAGCTCGCGCGCGGCGGCAAAGATCGCCAGCTCCTTGCGGGTCTGCTCGGAGTACTCATGCCACGGCAGCGTCAGCAGGCGCGGCTGGCGCAGCTCGGCCAGCAGCAGCTCCAGCTTGCGCTGCTCGGGCAGCGCGGCATAGTCGGGGGCGATGCCGGCGGCGGCGAACAGCTCGGCGATGACGGCTTCGTGCACGTCCGACACCTGGCGCATGTCGACTGACGCCAGGTGGAAGCCGAACACGCCGATGGCACGCGCCAGCGCGTCGATGCGCGCACCTGCGAGCGCCTGGCCGTGGTTCTCGCGCAGCGAGTCGATCACCACCTGCACGTCGGCGGCGAAGGCTTCGGCGCTGTCATAGGGCTCGGCCGGCGCGACCGGGCGGCGCGGCGCGGCGTGGCCGGTCAGCGTCTTGCAGGTGGCGGCCAGGCGCGCGTAGATGCCGATCAGCGCGCGGCGATACGGTTCATCGGCGCGATGCTCGGAAATATCGGGCGAGCGCTCGGCCAGCGCCAGCAGTTCGGGGCTGGCATCGACCATCAGCGTCGACATCGACAGCTCGGCGCCCAGCGCATGGACTTCATCCAGGTACCAGTCCAGGATCATCTGGGCCTGCTGGCTGGAGGCATGCTCCAGGGTCTCGGCGGTCACGTTGGGATTGCCGTCGCGGTCGCCACCGATCCACGAGCCCATCTGCAGGAACGGCGCCAGCGGCGTGGGCTGCGTGCCCGGGGTGCCCTTACGCTTGCGCGTGGTCGGGAACACTGCGGCGATGTCTTCTTCAAGCTCCGTCATCAGCTGCGGGATGCCGCGCAGGAAGCAGGTGCGGTAGTAAGACAGCGCGTTGTCGATCTCGTCGCCCACCGTCAGGCGCGCGTCGCGCAGCATGCGGGTCTGCCACAGCGTGGTGACCTTGGCGCGCAGCTGGGCAGTGTTGTGCTCGCGCTCGCGCGCGGTCGTCGGCAGGTCGCGTTCGGCCAGCAGGCGGGCGATCTCGCGCTCGGCGTCCAGGATGCTCTTGCGCTGGACTTCGGTCGGGTGCGCGGTCAGCACCGGCACGATCAGCGCCTCGTCCAGGAACTTGCGCAGCTGCTTGCCGGTGACGCCGGCGGCGTCGATCTTTTCCAGCGCGTGCTGCAGGCTGCCGGCCTGCGGCGGCGAGCCGGCCAGCGCATGCACGCGGCGGCGGCGGTTGTGGTGCTGGTCCTCGGCGATGTTGGCCAGGTGCGAGAAATAGCTGAACGCGCGCACCACCTGGTTGGTCTGGTCGCGCGACAGGCGCTTGAGCAGGCGGTCCAGCTCGGCGCCGGCGGCACGGTCGTTCTCGCGGCGGAAGCGCACCGCGGTCTGGCGGATGGTTTCGACCACCTCGAAGGCGGCGTCGCCCTCCTGTTCGCGCAGGCAATCGCCCAGCAGGCGGCCCAGGAAGCGGATGTCCTCGCGCAGCGGCAGGTCTTTGTCAGCGGTGCGGCGGCCGGGGGCGGCGGCGATGGTGGTTCCGTTGCTCGACACGATGGAAAGCTGGGGTTTGGAGACGCGCTTCGCGGTGCGCGAGGTGGCGCCGCTGCTGCCTTCGGTGCCGCTGCGGCGGGCCGCGCGGGTCGGTTTGGTGGCGGATGCGCCGTTTGCTTCACCCAAGCCGGCGGCCGGATCCTTCGCGGCCGAAGCGCCGGCGGATGTGCCCGAAGCGCCCGAAGCGGCGGTCTTGCGGCCAGTGGGGCGCGCAGCGTGCTGCGTCATGCAATCTCCTCGTCTGCTTATCTATATTGGTGCGGAGCGGCTATTGGGTCGCGTGCTAACATTCACGGATGCAAGCATCCGCCATCCCGTCTTCCTCTACCGCTGTCGTGTCTAGCAACCTTCCGCAAAAGCTCGTCATTGCCTCCCGCGAGAGCCGTCTGGCCATGTGGCAGGCTGAACATGTGCGTGCTGCATTGCAACAATACTATCCCGCGTGTGACGTGTCCATTCTTGGCATGACCACGCGCGGAGACCAGATTCTAGACCGTACGCTGTCGAAAGTCGGCGGCAAGGGTTTGTTTGTCAAGGAACTGGAGTTCGCGATGGACGAAGGCCGCGCGGACCTGGCGGTGCATTCGCTCAAGGATGTGCCGATGGAACTGCCTCCCGGCTTCGCGCTGACCGCGGTGATGGAGCGCGAGGACCCGCGCGACGCACTGGTTTCGAACAGCTTTGCCTCGCTCGACGAGATGCCGCCCGGCACCGTGGTCGGCACCTCCAGCCTGCGCCGCGAGGCCTTGCTGCGCACCCGCTATCCGCACCTGGTGGTCAAGCCGCTGCGCGGCAACCTCGACACGCGGCTCGGCAAGCTTGACCGGGGCGAATACGGCGCCATCATCCTGGCCGCCGCGGGGCTCAAGCGCCTGGGCCTGAATGACCGCATCCGCGCGCTGATCCCCGTTGAGTCGTCGCTGCCCGCGGCCGGGCAGGGCGCGCTTGGCATCGAGATCCCGTCCAACCGCCCCGAGCTGGCCGCCTGGCTGGCTCCGCTCAACCACCAGCCGACGCTGCTGGCCGTGGCCGCTGAGCGCGCCGTGGCGCGCATGCTGAACGGTTCGTGCCAGGTACCGCTGGCGGCCCACGCATACTGGGACGGCGACCAGCTCAGGCTCGACGCCTTTGTCGGCATGCCCGACGGCACGCGCGGCCTGCGCGCCGCCGTTGCCGGCCCCGCCGCCGACCTGGCCGCTGCGGAAGCCCTTGGCCAGGCCTGCGCGCGCGACCTGCTGGCGCAGGGCGCCGAAGCGATCCTCGCCGCGCTCGCCGATCCCGCCGCCGCCTCGCCCGGCACGCCCGGCACGCAACCTCCCGCCTGAGGCTGACCGATGCCCCGCCCGACCGTCGTTGTCACACGACCCGCCGGGCAGTCCCGGCAACTGACCGAGGCGCTGCAGGCCGCGGGTCTGGACGTGCTCAGCTTTCCGCTGCTGGCGATCGGCCCGGCCGCCGACGACGCGCCGCTGCGCGCGGCCCTGGCGCGGCTCGATCAGTTTGCGCTGGTGGTCTTTGTCAGTCCCAACGCCATTGCCCATGCGCTGGATGCGCTGGCCGGCGTGCAGGGTGCCGCTACGGCGCAATGGCCGGCGCAGGTGCCGGCCGCCGTGGTTGGTCCGGCCAGCGTGGCCGCATTGGCCGAGCGTGGCATCGCGCCGCCCACCTGCCGGGTGATCGCGCCGGCCGGCGCCGCAGGGAACGGGCAGGGCGCCGATGACGCCAGCGAAAGCGGCCATCACAACCACGACCCGAACCACGAGGCCGAAGGCCCGCGCTTCGATTCCGAGGCGCTGTGGGCCCAGCTCGATCCCGCCACGCTCGCCGGCAAGCCCGTCCTGATCGTCCGCGGCAACGGCGGCCGCGACTGGCTCGGCGACCGCCTGCGCGAAGCCGGTGCCCAGGTCGAGGCCGTCGAGGCCTACCGGCGCACGCTGCCGGAGCCCGGCGCGATGCAATGGCAGGCCGTGCGCGACAGCGTGCAGGCCGGCGCGCCGCCCCATGTATGGCTGCTGACCAGCTCAGAGGCCGTGCGTAACCTCGACACGCTCGCGCGTCAACACCTTTCGCCGCAGGAAAATGCCGGCCTGCGGCAGGTGCAGTGCATCGCGCCGCATGCGAGAATCGCCGAACAAGCGCTGGCACTGGGCTTCAGCCATATCCTGCGTGCCGCGCCGGGCGATGCTGGCCTGCTCGCGGCGTGCCTGCAATGGGCCGATGCCCACGCCGGTCCGGTGCCGGTGGCGGCTGCGCCGGAAGCTGCCGGTGTATCGGGTGCATCCGGCCGCGCTGGCGCGATAACAGACACCAGCCCGGTGCGCGCCGGGGCACCGGCGCCAGCGCCGGCTGTCGCAGTCCCCGCAACGTCAACGAAGGTCGAACGCGTGACGCAAGAAACCACGTCCTCCTCCGCTACACCGCCGCCCGCTGCGGCCTCGGCGGCCTCCGCGCCCGCTCCGGGCGCCGGCGCCCCCGCTTCCTCCGCCGGCCAGCACGCTGCCGCGCGCAAGCCCGCGGCGCTGTGGGCCCTGGTGGCCGTGCTGGTGGTTGCCACCGCCGGCGGCTTCTGGTGGCTGCAGCAGCGCGTGGACCACCTGACCGGCGAACTGGCCCGGCGCCAGCAAAGCAACGACGCGCTGGTGCAGGAGTCGCGCGTGCTGACGCGCAATGCGCAGGACACCGTCAAGGAGCTGCAGGCCAAGGTCGGCGCGCTCGAAAACCAGGTCGGCGAGACCCGCGACAAGCAGGTGGCGCTGGAGCAGGTCTACCAGGACCTGATGCGCAACCGCGACGACTGGGAAATCGCCGAGATCCAGCAACTACTGACCAACGCCGGCCAGCAGTTGCAGCTGACCGGTAACGTGCAGGTTGCGCTGGCCGCGCTGCAAAGCGCCGACGCGCGCCTGGCGCGCACCGACAAGCCGCAGTACAACCTGCTGCGCCGAGCCATTGCCCGCGACATCGCGCGCATGAAGGCCGTGCCCGACACCGACCTGACCGGCGCCGCGATCAAGCTGGACGAAGCCATCAACCAGGTCGACGCGCTGCCGCTGCTGTCCAGCGAACGCATGCTCGAACGCACCGAGGCCGATGCCCGCAAGGAGGGCGCGGCCGGCAAGGGCGGCGCCAGCGCCCCGGCGGCGGCTGCCACCAACGGCTGGTTCTCCCGCCTGTGGACCTACCTGCGCGACGAAATGGCGCAGGTAGTCCGCATCCGCAAGGTCGACGATGCGGAAGCGCTGCTGCTGTCCGGCGACCAGGGCTGGTTCCTGCGCGAGAACGTCAAGCTGCGCCTGCTCAATGCGCGGCTGGCACTGCTGTCGCGCAACGAGCCGGTGTTCCGCAACGACCTGGCTGCGGCGCAGGCGATGATCGGGCGCTATTTCGACACCAAGTCGCGCCGCGTGCAGGGCGTGCTGACCCTGCTCAGGCAGGCCCAGGCAGGCGCGGTGACGGTGCAGTTGCCGACCATGTCCGAGAGCCTGGGCGCGTTGAACGCCCTGAAGAAGGAGTAAGCCCAATGCGCCTTCTGTTCTGGGTTGCGGTCCTGTTCGGCGGCGCCGTCGGGCTGGCGCTGTTCACGCAGTTCAACCACAGCAATGTGGTGCTGTTCTATCCGCCGTACCGCGTCGAGCTGTCGCTGAACCTGGCGCTGGCCTTGCTGCTGCTGGTGTTCTTCGTGGTCTGGACGGTGATGTCCACCATCCGCCATCTGTCCGAAATGCCGCGCCGCGCCGCCGCCTACCGCGAGCGCAGCCGCATGAACAAGGCGCAGGCGGCGCTGCGCGAGTCGATCGAGAACCTGTTCGCCGGCCGCTTCGCCCGCGCCGAGCGCTGCGCGCGCGAGGCCCAGTCCTGGGAAGACCAGGCCCAGACCGCCGCGCTGATCGGCGCGCGCGCCGCGCACCGCATGCAGGAGACCGAGCGGCGCGATGCCTGGATGTCGCAGGTCACCGATCCCGAGCGCGAGCAGGCGCGGCTGGTGTCGATGGCCGAACTGCTGGTCGATGCCCGCGACGCCGACGGCGCGCTGGAAACCATCGCCCAGCTGCAGGCCCAGGGCGCGCGCCAGATCCATGTGCAGCGCATCGCGCTGCGCGCGCACCAGCACCTGAAGAACTGGTCCGAAGTGCTGCGCCTGGCGCGCTCGCTGGAGAAGCGCAACGCGCTGCATCCGGTGCTGGCGCTGCGGCTCAAGCAGATGGCGGTCGAGGCCATGCTCGACGAGCGCCGCCACGATGCCGACGCCCTCGGCGAATTCTGGCGATCGCTGTCCGCCGACGAGCGCCGCGCCACGCGCATCGCCGAACCCGCCGCGCGCTACTTTGCCGCGCTGGGCCGTCAGAACGAAGCCCGCCGCATCATCGAGGACGCGCTCAAGTTCAACTGGGACAGCCGCCTGGTGCTGCGCTACGCCGACTGCGCGGTGCCCGGCCATGCGCTGCCGCAGATCCAGCAGGCCGAGAAATGGCTGGCCGGGCATCCCGCCGATGCCGACCTCTACTACACGCTGGGCGTGCTGTGCCTGGGCGAGAAGCTGTGGGGCAAGGCCCAGTCCAGCTTCGAGCGAGCGCTGAAGTATGCCGATATCGACCAGCAGCGCCGGCTGCGCGTGCGCACGCACCTGGCGCTGGCGCGGCTGTTCGAGGAAACCGAGCGTTTCGAGGACGCGCAGCGGCACTATCGCGAAAGCGCGATGCTGGCGGCCTGAGCGGTCGCCTCCGGCGTTCACTCGTCCGGGTCGTCCTGTTCCATGCCGGCGGCGCTGCGCTTGCCGCCTTCCTTCACCACCCCATACCGCGCCAGCGTTTCCTTGCGCGCCACGTCATGCTGCACCAGCGGGCGCGGGTAGTCCTCGCCCAGCCGCACGCCGGCATCCGCCAGCACATGGTCGGGGGCGGTCCACGGCGCATGCAGGTACTTGTCGGGCAACGCCGCCAGCTGTGGCAGGTACTTGCGGATAAAGCGCCCCTGCGGGTCAAACTTCTCCGACTGAGTCACCGGGTTGAAGATGCGGAACCACGGCTGCGCGTCGCAGCCGGTCGACGCCGCCCATTGCCAGCCGCCGTTGTTGGCGGACAAGTCGAAATCATTGAGCAGGTCGGCAAAGTACTGCTCCCCGCGGTGCCAGTCCACGCCCAGGTCCTTGACCAGGAAGCTGGCCGTGACCATGCGCAGCCGGTTGTGCATATAGCCGCTCTGCCGGATTTGCAGCATGGCGGCGTCGATCAGCGGATAGCCGGTGGCGGCATCGCACCAGGCGTGGAAATAGCGCTCGCCGGTTTCGCCGTCCTGCCAGCGGATTTGGTCGTAGGCCGGGTGGAAGGCCGCGCCGCCGGCCACGCGCGGATGATGGTGCAGGATCATGAAGTAAAAATCGCGCCAGATCAGCTCGGACAGCCACACCGCCGCGCCCGCGCTGTCCGCGCCGCCGCGCAGCACCGCTTCATGCGCGGTACGCGCCAGCGTGCGGATCGAGATGGTGCCGAAGCGCAGGTGCACCGACAGGTAGCTGGGACCGCGCAGGGCAGGGTAGTCGCGGCGGCGGCCGTAGTCGCCGATGCGCCCGGTGAATTCCTCGAACAGCGCTTGTGCACCGGCGGCGCCGGTCGGCATGGCGATCCCGGCGAGGTTGCTGATGCGGAAGCCAAGCTGTTCGAGCGTCGGCAACGGCTGGCGATATGCTGCCGGCACCGGCGCCAGCGCATGCAGGTACGGGTCGATCGGATACGGGCGCAGGTCGAACGGCTGCACGGTCCGCAGCCAGGCATTCTTGTAGGGCGTGAACACCGAGAAGGGCTTGCGCTGGCCGTTCAGGATCTCGTCGCGCTCGAAGATGGCCTGGTCCTTGAACGTAAACAGCAAGCGCGCCTGAGCCGCCAGCGCCTGGCGCACGGTGTCGTCGCGTGCAATGGCGGCAGGCTCGTAGTCGTGGTTGGCAAAGACCGCCTGGACCTCCAGCGCTTGCGCCAGTGCCGGGATGGCGTCCACGGCGCGGTCGTCCAGCACGATCAGCCCGCCGCCGGCCGCTGTCAGCGTCTCGGCCAGTTCCCGCAATGACTCGAGGATGAATTCGACGCGCCGGTCGGCCTGCAGGCCGCGCGCCAGAAGCGGGTCGAGGATGTCGCGGTCGAATACGAAGACGCACCACACCCGGGCACAATGCCTGAGGGCATAATGCAGCGCCGCGTGGTCGCTGGCGCGCAGGTCGCGCCGGAACCAGACCAGCCCGCGCTCGAAATCCTGGCCGATACGGTAATGTCTGCGGCCCGATGCCGAAGGGTCTGCTGGCTGCATGCGCGCTGCCTGACGGAGTCGAAGGAATGCGCGCAATGATGCCGGCAAATGGCTTGTCGCGGAGATGCGTCGCGCCAATACCCTAACATAGCGGTTCGGCACCGATCTGCCACCCAAACAACGATTACAGCAACAAAGCACATGACACTCGACCGTATTCTCCAATCCCAGGGCTTCGGCACCCGCCGCTACTGCGGCGACCTGGTCGCCGCCGGGCTGGTCGAAGTCAACGGCGAGCCGTGCGAAGACCCGCGCGCCCAGTTCGAGGTGGACGGCCTGCGCCTGACCGTCGACGGCGAGGAGTGGATCGCCTGCACCAAGGCCTACCTGATGCTGAACAAGCCCGCCGGCTATGAGTGCTCGCAGCGACCGCGCCACCATCCCAGCGTGTACAACCTGCTGCCGGTGCCGCTGCGCCAGCGCGAGGTCCAGGCCGTAGGCCGGCTCGACCACGACACCACCGGGCTTCTGCTGCTGACCGATGACGGCCAGTTCATCCACGCCCAGACCTCGCCCAAGCGCAAGGTGCCCAAGGTCTATGAAGTGACGACTGCTGAGCCGGTTACGCCGGAACAGGCCCAGGCACTGGTCACAGGCGTGCAGCTGCTGGACGAACCCGCGCCGATCGCCGCAGAAGCCTGCGAGATCACCGGCGAACGCAGCCTGCGCCTGACCCTGCTGCAGGGCAAGTACCATCAGGTCAAGCGCATGGTGGCCGCGGCGGGCAACCACGTCAGCGCCCTGCATCGCAGCGCGCTCGGCAGCCTGCAACTGGATCCGGAACTGGCTGAAGGGGAATGGCGCTGGCTGACGGCGGACGAGCTTGCGGCGCTGACCCGCAAGGCATGACCAAAGGGCCGTATCATCGGTCCGTAATTACAGGCAAGCGGCCTGCGCGGGCGCCCATTGCTGCACTGCAACGCCCGCCAATCTTTTCCGGAAGACCCCCGGCGATTTGATAAAATGCAAGGCATGGCGAAGCCCGAAGCACCCATCAATCTGACCAATCAGTTCCTGATTGCCATGCCTGGCATGGCCGATCCGACCTTTTCGGGTTCCGTCGTCTATATCTGCGAACACAACGAGCGTGGCGCGCTCGGGCTGGTGATCAACCGGCCCATCGACATCGACATGGCCACGCTGTTCGACAAGATCGACCTCAAGCTTGAAATCCAGCCAGTGGCGCACCAGCCGGTTTACTTCGGCGGCCCGGTGCAGACCGAGCGCGGCTTCGTGCTGCACGACCCGGTCGGCGTCTATGTCTCGTCGCTGGCGGTGCCGGGCGGGCTGGAAATGACCACCTCCAAGGACGTGCTGGAAGCCGTGGCCAACGGCAGCGGCCCGCACCGCTTCCTGCTGACGCTGGGCTATTCTGGCTGGGGTGCCGGCCAGCTGGAAGAAGAACTCAGCCGCAACGGCTGGCTGACCGTCCAGGCCGATCCCGAGATCATCTTCAGCGTGCCGCCCGAAGGGCGCTTTGCCGCGGCCATTGGCCTGCTTGGCGTCGACGTCAACATGCTGTCGGGCGAGGCCGGGCATGCCTGATGCCGTGGGGCGCGAACTGCCCCGCGACGGCACGGTCCTGGCATTCGACTACGGCGAGAAAAAGATCGGCGTCGCGCTGGGCAATTTCATCACGCGCGAGGCGCGTGCGCTGACCATCCTTCCCAATATCACCGTTGAAGGCCGCTTCGAGGCCGTGGGTGCGCTGATCCAGGAATGGAGCCCGGTGCAGCTGATCGTCGGCATGCCGGTCAACCCGGACGGCGAAGAGCAGCCGATGATGCGGTTGGCGCGGCGCTTCGGCAACCAGCTCAACGGGCGCTTCAACCTGCCGGTGGAATGGGTGGACGAGCGCTATTCCTCGCGCGCCGCCTCGATGGCCGGCGCGCGCCGCGGCGAACTCGACGCCGAAGCCGCGCGCATCATCCTGCAACAGTATTTCGACCAATTCCCGCTATGACGCAGATTTCCGCACCCGACGCCGAGGCGCTGTACCGCAAGCTGCTGGACCAGGCCCGCGCCCTGATCCCCGACGCCGAGCGTGAACGCTGGTCTGTGGCAGGCATCCATTCCGGCGGCGCATGGATCGCCGCGCGCCTGGCCGCGGACCTGAACCTGCCCGAGCATGGCGTGATCAACGTCGCCTTCCATCGCGACGACTACGCCAAGAAGGGCCTGCACAGCCAGGCCCAGCCGACCACGCTGCCGTTTGCCGTGGAAGACCGCAACATCCTGCTGATCGACGACGTGCTGGCCACCGGCCGCACCATCCGCGCCGCCGTCAACGAACTGTTCGACTACGGCCGTCCGGCGCGCGTTGCGCTGGGCGTGCTGGCCGACCGCGGCGGGCGCCAGCTGCCGATCGCCGCCGACCTGGTGGCCGCCCAGATCGAACTGCCGCGCGGCACGACGCTGGTGCTGTCGCGCCAGGGCGAGGGCGCCGACGCCCGCTTCGCCTTCGCCACCGAACCTGCCGATACCGCCGCCGGCTGAGCCGGCGTTGCCTGCCAGGCGTCGCACTGCGCTGTAGCGCGCGCCTGGCGCCTGCCACAAGACCAGACCACCCCGTTTTTTGCCCGCGCCCGACCTGCCATGACCAAGACGTTCCGCAACCCGCAGCTCACCAAGAACGGCGAACTGAAGCATTTGCTGTCGATCGAGGGGTTGTCGCGTGACATGATCACGCACATCCTCGATACCGCCAGCCAGTTCGTATCGCTGTCCGACTCAGACCGCGATGTCAAGAAGGTGCCGCTGCTGCGCGGCAAGAGCGTGTTCAACCTGTTCTTCGAGAACTCCACCCGCACCCGCACCACCTTCGAGATCGCGGCCAAGCGGCTGTCGGCGGACGTGCTCAACCTGAACATCAATGCGTCGTCGACCAGCAAGGGCGAGTCGCTGCTCGACACCATCAACAACCTGTCGGCCATGTCCGCCGACATGTTCGTGGTGCGCCATGCCAGCTCCGGCGCGCCCTACCTGATCGCCGAGCACGTCGCGCCGCACGTGCACGTGATCAACGCCGGCGACGGCCGCCATGCGCACCCGACGCAGGGCCTGCTGGACATGTACACGATCCGGCACTTCAAGAAAGACTTCACCAACCTGACGGTAGCCATCGTCGGCGACATCCTGCACTCGCGCGTGGCTCGCTCCGACATCCATGCGCTGACCACGCTGGGCGTGCCCGAAGTGCGCGCCATCGGCCCGCGCACGCTGCTGCCGTCCGGCCTGGAGCAGATGGGCGTGCGCGTCTTCCACAACATGGAAGAAGGCCTCAAGGGCGTCGACGTGGTCATCATGCTGCGGCTGCAGAACGAACGCATGAGCGGCGCGCTGCTGCCCTCGGCGCAGGAATATTTCAAGGCCTACGGCCTGACGCCGGAGCGCCTGGCGCTGGCCAGGCCCGACGCCATCGTGATGCACCCAGGCCCGATGAACCGCGGCGTGGAGATCGACTCCGCCGTGGCCGACGGCCCGCAATCGGTGATCCTGAACCAGGTGACCTTCGGCATCGCCGTGCGCATGGCCGTGATGGGCATCGTGGCAGGGAACAACGACTGAAACGATGCGGCATAGCCAAGACCTACCGAACACGCCAAGCGACACGACCGATACGACCCAAGCTATGAAGATTCACATCCAGGGCGGCCGCCTGATCGACCCCGCCAGCAACACCGATGCCGTGCAGGACCTCTATCTCGCCGCCGGCAAGATCGTCGGCGTCGGCAGCGCCCCGGCGGACTTCACCGCCAACAAAGTCGTCGACGCCAAGGGGCTGATCGTCTGCCCCGGCCTGGTCGACCTGTCCGCGCGCCTGCGCGAGCCCGGCTACGAATACAAGGCCACCCTCGAATCCGAAGTCGCCGCGGCCGCCGCCGGCGGCGTCACCAGCCTGGTCTGCCCGCCCGACACCGACCCGGTGCTGGACGAGCCCGGCCTGGTCGAAATGCTCAAGTTCCGCGCCCGCACGCTCAACCAGACCCACGTCTACCCGCTGGGCGCGCTGACGCTGGGGCTGAAGGGCGAAGTGCTGACCGAGATGAACCAGCTGACCGAAGCCGGCTGCGTCGGCTTCAGCCAGGCCGAAGAGCCGGTGCGCAACACCCAGGTGCTGCTGCGCGCGCTGCAGTACGCGCAGACTTTCGGCTTCACGGTCTGGCTGCGCCCGGAAGATCCCTTCCTGGGCGGTGGCGTGGCCGCCAGCGGCGCGGTCGCATCGCGCCTGGGGCTGTCCGGCGTCTCCGTGATCGCCGAGACCGTGCGCCTGCATACCATCTTCGAACTGATGCGCTCCACCGGCGCCCGCGTGCACCTGTGCCGCCTGTCCTCCGCCGCCGGGCTGGAGCTGGTGCGCCAGGCCAAGCGCGAAGGCCTGCCGGTCAGCTGCGACGTCAATATCCACCACGTCTCGCTGACCGACATGGATATCGGCTACTTCAATTCGCAAATGCGCTTCTCGCCCCCGCTGCGCAGCACCCGCGACCGCGACGCCATCGTCGCGGCGCTGGCCGACGGCACCATCGACGCGCTGTGCTCTGATCACACCCCGGTGGACGACGACGAGAAGCTGCTGCCATTCGCCGAGGCCACGCCCGGCGCCACCGGCCTGGAACTGCTGCTGCCGCTGACGCTGCGCTGGGCCGCCGAGCACAAGGTGCCGCTGGCGCAGGCGCTGGCCCGCATCACCTCCGAGCCCGCCCGCGTGAGTGGCCTGAAGGCCGGCACGCTGGCCGCCGGCGCCCCCGCCGATGTCTGCGTGTTCGATCCGAAGCAGGTGTGGAAGGTAGATCGCCGCTCGCTCAAGAGCCAGGGCAAGAACACGCCGTGGCTCGGCTACGAGATGGAAGGCAAGGTGCGGATGACGCTGGTCGGCGGCCAGATCGTCTACGGCAACGGCGGCGGCAACGGTAACGGCAACCACGCCAACGCATGATCTGGCTGCGCAAGACCGCGCTGGTGCTGCACCTGCTGCGCGGGCTGCTAACCTGCGCGGTGCTGTTCCCGTGGCTCGGCGCGCGTTCGCGCGCCTGGCACATCCGGCGCTGGTCGCGGCGCTTGCTGCGCATCTGCGGGGTAGAGGTCGAAGTCGTCGATGTCCGCGGCGCGGCCCCGCATGGCGCCGCGCGCCAGGGTGCGCTGGTGGTGTCCAACCATATCTCGTGGCTGGACATCTATGTGATCCATACCTGGCAACCGGTACGGTTCGTTGCCAAGTCCGAGATCCGGAGCTGGCCGCTGATCGGCTGGCTGTGTGACAAGACCGGCACCATCTTCATCGAACGCGCGCGCAAGCGCGACGCCCACCGGGTCCTGCACGACATCACCGACGTCATGCTGCAGGGCGACCTCGTCGGCGTGTTCCCCGAAGGGACCACCACCGACGGTACCGGGGTGCTGCCGTTTCACGCCAACCTAATGCAAGCCCCGATCTCCGGGGGCCTGCCGGTGCAGCCGGTCGGACTGAACTACCTGGACGCGGCCACCGGCCAGCCGACGCTGGCGGCCGCCTACATCGACGACACCACGCTGCTGCAGTCGCTGAACGCCGTCCTGCGCGCCCCGCGCATCAAGGCGCGGGTGGTCATTGGCCCGCCGCTGGCGGCGGTGTCCGCCGACCGCCGCGAACTGGCAGGTGCTGCCCGCGAGGTCGTGCAGCATCTGGCGCAGGGTGCCGGTGATGAGGCAGTGGCAACGGCCGAGCGGCTGAACCAGCCGGCCAACCCTGCCTCCGAACCTGTGGCAGCCTCCGCTGCCATCAGCTAGCGCGATTGTCCTCCCCCGCCAACGCGGGATTGCGCTTCAGGCCAGCGGATTACAATATTGCGGGCAATCGACCTGGACCACGGTCCGCTCGGCCGGATCCGCCGCCATGCGCGCCGCCGTCAGCTTGCCGCCCCAGACGCAGCCGGTATCCAGCGCCATCAGGTCCGGCCGCATCACCAGGCCCAGCGTCGACCAATGCCCGCACACCAAGGTCACATCCCCGGTGCGCCGCCCCGGCACATCGAACCACGGCATGAAGCCGTCCGGCGCCTTGCCGAGCCCCTCCTTGGTCTTGAAGTCCATCACGCCATCGACGGTGCAATAGCGCAGTCGGGTAAGGGCATTGACCACCACGCGATGCCGTTCGATGCCGCGCAGGCCGTCGTGCCAGCGGTCGGGGGTGTTGCCGAAGATGTCGGCGAGGAAGGCTTGCCAGTTGGGGCCCTGGAGTTGGGCTTCGACTTCGTGGGCGAGGTCGATGACCTGGGGGGCGGTCCATTGGGGGAGGACGCCGGCGTGGACTAGGAGGAAATTGTTTTCGAGCAGGGCGAGTGGGCGGTGGCGGAGCCAGGTCAGGAGTTCCTCGCAGTCAGATGCGGCTAGGATGTCGTCCAGAGTGTCCGATTTGCCTCTCTTTCGGACGCCGGCGGCTACGGCAAGGAGGTGGATGTCGTGGTTGCCGAGGACAGCTTCGGCCCGGATGCCCATGGCGCGGACAGTGCGCAGCGTTCGCAGTGCGGCGGGTCCGCGGTTGATCAGGTCACCAACGAAGCGCAGCGGTGTTTCGGGATGGACTTGTGCGAGGAGCGTATCGAGGGAAGGGGCACAGCCCTGGAGGTCGCCGACGGCGTAGGGTGATGCTTGGGATGCTTTGCGAGTTGTCATCAAGGTGAGCCGCATCCGCATCCGTTCCGGTACCTGTTACCTGAGGCTACCCAACGAACTGCGGCGATCGTAGGATGGGTTATCGGCAGATAGAATACCGTCCCTTTCAGAGGGGGTGAACGCAGCCCTAGTTTTCTTCTCGAAATTGAGTGCCCGCATGACGGGTTTGTCGACATACATTGGCAGGAGCAAGCCTTGTCGCACATTTTGGTTACAGGCGGCGCAGGTTTCATCGGCGCCAACTTTGTTCTCGACTGGCTGCGTCAGGACGGCGCCGACGGGATCGTCAATGTCGACAAGGTGACCTACGCAGGCAACCGCAAGAGCCTGGCCGCCATTGAAAGCGATCCCCGGCACATCTTTTCGCAAACCGATATCTGCGACAGCGCAGCGATCACCCGCTTGCTGCAGTCCTACCGGCCTCACGCGGTCCTGCATTTTGCAGCGGAAAGCCACGTCGATCGCTCTATCGACGCACCGGCCGACTTTGTGCAGACCAACGTGGTGGGCACGCTCACGCTGCTAGAAGCCGTTCTCACCTACTGGCGAGCACTGGATGACCCCAACCGGGCCGCATTTCGCTTCCTGCATGTCTCCACCGACGAAGTCTTCGGCTCGCTCGGCCCTGCCGACCCGCCGTTCTCGGAAACCTCGCCCTATCAGCCGAACAGTCCGTATTCCGCCTCGAAGGCGGCATCGGATCATATGGTGCGCGCCTACCATCATACCTACGGGTTACCGGTGATCACGACCAACTGCTCCAATAACTACGGGCCATTCCAATTTCCCGAGAAGCTGATCCCGCTAATGATCACCAGTGCGCTGGCCGGCAAGCCGCTGCCTGTCTATGGCGATGGCCTCAACGTGCGCGACTGGCTCTATGTCGGCGACCACTGCGCGGCCATCCGCGAGGTGCTGGCATACGGCCGCCCCGGCGAAACCTACAACGTCGGCGGCTGGAACGAGAAGACCAACCTGGAGGTCGTGCATACGCTTTGCGACATGCTGGACGCACGGAAGCCAAAGGCCTCCGGTTCGTACCGAGACCAGATCGCGTTCGTCAAGGACCGCCCCGGCCACGACCGGCGCTACGCCATCGACGCCAGCAAGCTGGCGCGGGAATTGGGATGGAAGCCGGCCGAGACCTTCGAATCTGGCCTGCACAAGACCGTGCAGTGGTACCTGCACAACCAGGACTGGGTGCAGGACGTGCTGTCCGGCGAATACCGCCACTGGGTGGCGAAGCAATATGCCGCATAGCATGGAAACCCCCACGCTTCTCGTCACTGGCAGCAACGGGCAGGTCGGCTTCGAACTGCTACGCAGCCTGGCGCCGCTTGGCCATGTCGTGGCGCTCGACCGATCCACGTGCGACTTTGCCGACCCCGACCAGGTCCGCCGCGCGCTGCGCACATACCGTCCCGACGTGATCGTCAATGCTGCCGCCTATACCGCGGTCGACAAGGCGGAAGCCGAGCCCGCGCTTGCCTTTGCCATCAATGCCGGGGCAGTCGAGGTGTTGGCCGATGAAGCGCGCGCCTTGGGTGCACTGCTGGTCCACTATTCCACCGACTATGTGTTTGACGGCGGCAAGGACAGTCCCTATGTGGAAAGCGACACCGTCAATCCGCGCTCGGTGTATGGCAAGAGCAAGCTAGCCGGCGAAGCGGCGATCGCGGCGGCAGGCATTCCTGCCCTGATTCTGCGCACTTCCTGGGTGGCGGGGGCGCACGGCGGCAATTTCGCCAAGACCATGCTGCGTCTTGCCCGCGAGCGCGACCGCCTGCAAGTGGTGGCCGACCAGCATGGCGCGCCGACCTCGGCGGCGCTGATCGCCGATGCAACGGCCCTGATCGTTGCGCGCCACTGGCTGTTCGCCAAGCGGGCCGACTTTGCGGGTGGCATCTACCACCTGGCTGCTGCCGGCGAGACCACGTGGCATGCCTATGCGAAGGAAATCCTGCGCCATGCGGCGGCACGTGGTGCCGCCCTGAAGGCCGGGCCCGACGATATCGAAGGCATTGCCGCGGCCGAGTACGCTGCCGCAGCGCCACGTCCGGCAAACTCCCGGCTAAATACGGCAAAGGTGCGCCAGACTTTTGGCATTCACCTTCCTCCATGGGAGGAAGGGGTACGCCATCTGCTGGACCAGATCCTTGCCGAGCGAGACTTCCATGCGTAAAGGCATCATCCTCGCCGGGGGGGCCGGCACCCGGCTCTACCCGATTACGCGGTCGGTGTCGAAACAGCTGCTGCCGGTGTACGACAAACCAATGGTCTATTACCCGCTGTCCACCCTGATGCTGGCCGGCATCCGCGACATCCTGGTCATCTCCACGCCGCAGGACACGTCGCGCTTCGCCGAGATGCTGGGTGACGGCAGCGCTTGGGGCATCAACCTTCAATATGCCGTGCAGCCATCGCCCGACGGGTTGGCGCAGGCCTTCATCATCGGCAAGGATTTCATCGGCAATCATCCGTCGACGCTGATCCTCGGCGATAACATCTTCTACGGCCACGATCTGGTGGCCCAGCTCAGGCGCTCCGCCACGCAGACCGATGGCGCCACGATATTCGCCTACCACGTACAGGATCCCGAGCGCTATGGCGTGGTGGAATTCGACGCGGACTTTCGAGCCGTGTCGCTGGAAGAAAAGCCGCGCAAGCCGCGCTCCAACTATGCGGTGACCGGACTCTATTTCTATGACAACCAGGTCTGCGACATCGCCGCTGGGATCCGGCCATCGGCGAGGGGCGAGCTGGAGATCACCGACGTGAACAATCACTATCTGCAGGCCGGCCAGCTCGATGTCGAGATCATGGGCCGCGGCTATGCCTGGCTCGATACCGGCACGCATGAATCATTGCTGGAAGCGGCCAGCTTCATCGCCACGCTACAGAACCGTCAAGGCCTGATGGTGGCTTGCCCGGAAGAAATCGCCTACCGCAGTCAGTGGATCACTGCCGACAAGGTTGCCGAGCTTGCCGGATCGTTGGACAACACCAGCTACGGGCAGTACCTGAGGCAAATCACTGCGGATCCGGTCAAATGAAACTCACCGTCACGCCCACTGCGCTGCCGGAAGTGCTGGTCATCGAGCCGCAGGTGTTCGGCGATTCGCGCGGCTTCTTCATGGAAACCTTCAACGCGCGGGCGTTCGAGCAGGCGATTGGCATGCGACCTACCTTCGTCCAGGACAACCATTCCAGCTCAATGCGCAATGTCCTCCGCGGCCTGCATTATCAGGTCCGGCATCCGCAAGGTAAACTGCTGCGGGTAATAGCGGGGGAAGTGTTTGACGTCGCGGTGGATGTCCGCATCGAGTCACCTACCTTCGGTCAATGGGTGGGTGTGACGATTTCGGCGGCGAACAAGAAGCAACTTTGGATACCGGAAGGCTTCGCGCACGGATTTCTGGTCTTGTCTGAGCAGGCGGAAGTCCTATATAAAGCGACTGACTACTGGTACCCCGAGCACGAGCGCACGCTGTTGTGGAGTGATCCGTCTGTCGGTGTGCGCTGGCCCTTACAAGGCACTCCGATTCTTGCTGGGAAGGATGCGGCAGGTAAGCTGCTGGCGGAAGTGGAAGGTCTCGCACCCATGCGACCCCGGTAGCTGGTCTGTTCCGGCGATCGCGGGTGCACGAGCAACAGGAATGGCTATTGCTCTGTTTTTCAGCATGTGCGGCGATTCTGTAAGTGCGTGTATCGGGCGGCCTCATCCAATTGTGATCTATTGTGCGCAATATTGGCATTGAGATGCGCATTTAGCATCTCCTGCCGTGGCGGCACCGCCGCCAGGCCGTCGATTTCGTTCCTTATCCGGCCGCTAGCAACATAGAGCGCTCTTGGCAAGAGGCGAGAGGCTATTTGCCGTGAACGTTACAGATGGCAAGACAAAATTACATGGGTCTTACAGGGTCGGTAGGGTGCTCCGTTACAATTCGCCCCTGAGTCAAAAAAGTGGTCAATCATGCAAATCATTCCAGTCATTATCTCCGGTGGTGCAGGAACCCGTCTCTGGCCGGTTTCCAGAGAGGCATTCCCTAAGCCGCTGTTGAAGCTTGCTGATGGTGAAAGTCTGCTGCAGAAGACTTTTAAGCGGGCCACTTTGTTTGATGAGGTGCCGGAGGTGGTGGTTGTGACCAACCGGGAAACGTTTTTCCTGACCCGGGACGAGTGCCAGGAGGTCAATGAGGAACGGATCCCGCTGGGCTTCGTGCTGGAGCCGTTTGGCCGCAATACCGCGGGGGCAGTGGCCTCGGCGGCTTGCTGGGTACGCGAGCATCATGGCGAAGATGCGGTCATGCTGGTGTTGCCGGCTGATCATCTCATCGAAGACTTGGACAAGTTCCGGGCTGCTGTCGAAGCAGCCGCTGCTGCGGCCTTGGAGGGTCGGATTGTCACTTTCGGCATTCGACCCACTGCGCCTGAAACCGGCTACGGATACATTGAATTCGACTGCGAACAAGGTTTGGATGGTGTTCATCCAGTCGTGCGTTTTGTGGAAAAGCCGAAGCTTGAGGTGGCTGAGGCACTGGTAGCTGGCGGGGCACATCTTTGGAATTCCGGGATGTTCTGCTTCTCTGTCCGAACCATTCTCAAGGATTTCAGCCGCTTTACGCCGGATTTGCTCCAGGCATGCGAGAGCAGCTTCGGTGCGGGCGCTAGCTCAACTGCAGACGGATGCCGCTCGCTTGAACTAGACGCGACTCAATTCAAGCGCGTCACCGATATTTCAATCGACTACGCAATCATGGAGAAATCCGATCGCGTGTCCGTAGTGCCGAGCGATATGGGATGGAGCGATATCGGTTCCTGGCATTCCATTAGCGAATTGACGCCGCCCGATTCACAGGGGAATCGGATTTATGGGGATGCCCTGCTGCATGACGTAAGCAACTGCTATATCAAGAGCGATGCGCGCGTGGTTGGCGCTGTGGGTGTGGATAACCTAATCATCGTTGACACTCCTGATGCGTTGCTGGTGGCGAATCGCGACTGCACTCAAGATGTCAAACACATTGTCGGGCAGTTGAAAAAGAACGGCCACGACAGTTATAAGATCCATAAGACGGCGCACCGTCCTTGGGGCACATACACAGTGCTGGAGGAGAGTGACCGATTCAAGATCAAGCGTATCGTTGTCAAACCCGGTGCTCAACTGTCGCTTCAGATGCATCATCATCGTAGTGAACATTGGATCGTGGTTAGCGGCACGGCGGACGTGGTCAATGGCGAGCAGATAATTTCTCTTCAGCCCAATCAATCGACTTACATTCCGGCAGGCCATAAGCACCGGTTGATCAACCCCGGCGTCATGGACCTCGTGCTGATCGAAGTGCAGTGTGGCGAATACCTAGGTGAGGATGACATCGTACGCTTCGCGGATTCTTACGGCCGGGCTGGGTGATGGCGATTGGTTTGATTCGATCCGCGTGGAATTATCGCGGCTTCATCCTTGGCAGCGTTAAGCGCGAGTTCCAATCGCGTTATCGGAACTCGATGCTGGGTGCCGCCTGGATGATAATTAACCCGCTGGCCATGATTACCGTATATACGGTAATTTTTTCGCAGATGATGCGAGCTCGTTTAGCCGGCGTGGATAGTCACCTGGGCTATAGTATTTATTTGTGTGCGGGAACCCTAACCTGGGCGTTCTTTGCTGATGTCCTGAGTCGGGCGCAGAATGTGTTTCTTGATCAGGCTAATTTGATCAAGAAACTCAGCTTTCCTCGCATTTGTCTTCCGATTGTCATCGTGCTGAACGCGGGGTTGAATTTTGCGATAATTTTTTCTATTTTTATCGTTTTCCTCCTGCTTTCGGGAAATTTCCCGGGTTGGATTTTCTTTGCAATTATCCCAGTCCTCGTCTTGCAGGTCATGTTCTCGATTGGACTGGGCATAATTCTCGGTGTGCTCAACGTCTTCTTCCGTGACGTCGGCCAACTGATGGGCGTGGTGCTGCAATTTTGGTTCTGGCTCACGCCCATCGTATATCCACTAACCGCGCTGCCAGAGCCGGTTCGGCCGTTTGTCGAGCTGAACCCGATGACATCCGTTGTAGGTGCGTACCAGTCGGTTTTGGTCCGCGGCGAGGCGCCACACTGGGCCAATCTGGTACCGGTACTGGTTCTGGCCACTGTTCTCTGTCTAATGGGAATGGGGCTTTTCCGTAAGCGCGCTGGCGAAATGGTAGATGAACTGTAATGGCTATTGTCGTGGACAAGGTAGGCAAGGCCTACAAGCAATATCCCACACGCTGGTCACGCCTGGTGGAGTGGTTCTTGCCCTTCAGTCGGCCCCGGCATTCCTCGAGATGGGTATTGAGGGATATCTCGTTTGCTGTTGCCCCCGGTGAGGCAGTCGGCATCATAGGCATCAATGGCGCAGGCAAGAGTACCTTGCTGAAGATGATCACGGGTACCACAGTTCCAACCACGGGCAGTATTGCGATCCAGGGGCGCGTAGCAGCCATGCTTGAGCTTGGTATGGGCTTCCACCCGGATTTTACCGGTAGGCAGAACGTCGTCATGGCTGGTCAGTTGCTTGGCATGGGCGTCGACGAGATCAACCGCTTGATGCCGGAGATCGAGAGCTTTGCAGAAATCGGCGATTACATCGATCAACCAGTACGGATGTACTCGAGCGGTATGCAGATGCGTCTTGCATTTAGCATCGCTACTGCAAAGCGTCCTGACATACTGATTGTGGATGAGGCACTTTCAGTGGGCGATGCCTACTTCCAGCACAAGAGCTTTGATCGCATTCGCGGCTTTCGCGCGGAAGGTACCACCTTGCTTATCGTTTCGCACGACAAGCATGCGATCCAGTCAATATGCGATCGTGCCGTCCTGCTGGATGGCGGGCGTCTCGCCAAAGAGGGGGCGCCGGAAGAAGTCATGGACTTTTATAACGCCATGTTGGCTCAGCGCGAAAACCAAACGGTAGAACAGCGCGTGCTTGAGGACGGGAAGGTGCAGACGATCTCGGGCACCGGTGAGGCGGTGGTGGTTGATATCGCATTGCTGGATGCCAATGGCGCGAAAGTTGAGACGGTTGAGGTTGGCAGTGCCCTTACACTGGACGTGGAAGTGGAGGCGAAAACGGCCATAGACTGCCTCGTGGTTGGCTACATGATCAAGGATCGATTGGGTCAGCCCATTTATGGTACCAATACGCATCACAAGAAAAATTTGATTGAGAATGTCTCGGCTGGGGAGCGCTTGGTATATAGCTTTTCTTTTCCGGCAAATCTTGGTGTGGGTACTTACTCCATTGCTACCTCGCTTTCAAGTACGGATACCCACCTGGTAGACAACTATGAATGGCGTGACCTGGCATTGGTGTTTACCGTTGTAAATATTGGTCACCCGGAGTTTGTGGGTTGCGCCTGGATTGATCCACATGTCTCCATCAGGAGAGGCGGACGACTGGATGGCCCGGATTGCAAAGCGAATTTGTGCCTTCAGAGTGTGCATTGACTATACTAGTCTCTTTGTTTTTCATTCCACGGGAAAATACGCAAGACCGGACTATTCCGGGCGGTAGTCGACTTAAGCAAGGTAGGTCATGAAGATGGATATGGATGCCTTTTACCAGGCATTTGAGGCTAGGTTCAGGGGCTCGCGAGAGGACATCAAGACGCGGCAAAGTATCTATATGCCGTTGGTCACGTATACCTCGCCTGGCAAGGATTCGCCAGCTCTGGATATAGGCTGTGGTCGTGGGGAGTGGCTGGAGCTTATGCGCGACAACTGTGTTCCTATCATAGGCGTCGATCTCAATGCGAAGTTTGTCGAAGAGGGTGCGAAAGCCGGGCTGGAAGTTGTTGCTGGCGATGGGCTTTCGTACTTGCGTGGCCAACCGACCGGTACGTTCTCCCTGATCAGTGCCTTCCATGTTGTGGAGCATCTCGAGTTCGAAATACTGATCAGTTTCCTTGAGGAAATTTTCCGCACATTGAAGCATGGTGGGAGCTGTTTACTGGAAACGCCCAATCCCATGAATGTTCGAGTGGGAATCAATAATTTTTATCTGGATCCGACACACGTCAGGCCGCTGCCGTCGGCTTTGCTCGCTTTTGCCGCGGAGTATGTCGGTTTTGATAAAGTTGCGGTTGTGCGCGTCAATGGTGGCCGGGGCGCCGACCAGGATTTCTACGAAGCGCCCGACTACGCCGTGATTGCCTTCAAGGCGCCATCAGAGGTTGCGGACGCATGCTTGCAGGAAATCGAGGCCGCGATAGGTAGCCCTGCGCAGAACGCGGCCAATGGCTCGCGAGGCGACGCTGTGCAATTGATTGAGATAGCACTGAACGCGGAACGGCAAGCACATGTCGCAGAGCGCAATTTGCTGCAGACGCGGGCGCAGTTGGACATTGAGCGCGCTGAGTCCCGTTCGTTGGTGGCGGAGCTCAAGGACTTGCGCGCCGAATCTCAGGAGCAGCTGGCCGAATTGCAGGCCGAAGTGCAAACCGGGCACGCGCTGAGGCTGGAAATTCATAATTTGGGCGCGCGCCTCGCTGCAGTCCATGCCAGCACTTCATGGCGCATCACCATGCCCATGCGGGTGACTGCACGTATCATACGAGGGCTCGTGCGTCCAAGGTCGAGCGGGTCATCACTGCTGAAGCGTGGTATCAGGCGGCTTGTGCCAATTGTTCTTGCGCAGCGCTGGCTTCGGCCGATTCTTAACGGGATTGCCAGACGATTCCCGGGGCCCTGGGACTGGCTCATGCGTCGTGTCCGTGCAGTGATTTCCGAAGAGGCCCCCGTGACTTCTGTTAAACAATATCTTTCAGAGGACGCACTGTTGTTCAAGGCGGCTCTTACCAAGCGGATGACCGGCAAAACAAATGCTAATGGAGGCCGAGCCTGATGCGCCTGCTGGTCGATCTGTTCCCCTGTCAGACAGTTTCGCGGCTGCGCGGGATTGGACGGTACACGCTGGCGCTCACGCAGGCCCTGGCACGCGTCAAGGGCGGCCATCAGCTCTACGCCTTGGCGGACGCCCAATATAGCGAGGCCTGCGATGCACTTCGTACCGAGCTTTCGCCGTTGCTGGGTCCCGGTCATTTTGCGACCTACGCCCACTCCGGCGCGCCATTCGCCGCAAGTACGCCAGCACAGCGACAGCTTGCCGATGACCTAGTCAGTGCGGCGTACCGCACGTTGGCCCCGGACGTCGTGCTTTGCATGAGCCCGTTTGAAGACTGGACACATGATGGCATCGTGCCCAATCCGAAGACGCGCGTCGGCTCAAGCCTACGTGCCGCGGTACTATATGACGTCATACCCTGGCTTTTTCCCGAACAGTATCTGAAGACGTCTCCGTCCTACAAGGCCTGGTACACGGAACGGCTGCAAGTCCTGAAGAGCTACGATCTGCTGTTAGCGATCTCGGAGGCGACACGTAGCGATGCCATCGAGCAGCTCGGTCTGGATCCAGCCCGCGTGGCCGTGATTGGCGGTGCGGCGGACGAACGCTTCCACGTGCGCCCTATAGGTGAAAAGCCCGGGGACCTTTCCCGCTTGGGTATCCAAAGACCCTTTGTGCTTTACACGGGTAACGGCGACTACCGCAAGAACCTATTTGGCATGTTGCAGGCTTATGCACGCCTGCCTGAAGCATTGCGCAACGTGCATCAGCTTGTCGTCAATCAGGTTGGGGACACGCACGCATTCTGGCGCCATGCGCAAAGACTGGGTCTGAAGACCGACGACATCGTCGTCACTGGCCACGTCGCAGACGCTGAACTGGTGGCGCTCTATCAGCAGTGTACGGCGTTCGTTTTCCCTTCGCTCTATGAAGGCTTCGGCCTGCCGGTCCTTGAAGCCATGGCTTGCGGCGCACCTGTCATCGCGGCGGACAACTCATCGATCCCGGAAGTGCTGGGTCGGGCAGATGTCATGTTTGATGCCAAGGATCCTGATGCCATCAAGGCAAAGCTGGAGCAGGTACTGACCGACGTACGCCTGCGGCAGGAACTTAAGGCGTTCGGCCCTGAGCGGGCAGCCAGATTCAACTGGGACGCCACTGGCAGGAAGGCTTGGCAGGCGTTTGAGGAGACCATGCCGCTGTCGAGCGCGCATGAGCATCAGGTATTCCAGATGGCTGATGCACGCGCTGCGCGCTCCAATGGAACGGATGGCAGGTTCCCAAGCGTAGGCCAGATCGCGGAGCTGCTGCCAGCGGATGTTAGGATTGAGCAGTCAGGCGGCGGCGACGCCTTGGAGACATGCGATGCGGCGCTATCCGGTGTCACGCTGAGCAATGGACTGAGCTTGTTTTTTTCCGCGCAGGCGAGCCCCCCCGTGCATCTGCTGCAGCAGATCCGGACCAATCCGGGCGTGCTGGTGCTGGGCAGCGCGGGTATCGACGGAACGCCTCCGGAAATAGGGGTCCGCTCCTTGCTGGCTTCGCCGGCGGGTACCGACGGCTCCGCGCTGAATGGCGTGCCGCCGCTGCTGGATGTGACGGCAAGCAGTCTCTACGTGATTGTTGAGAACGACGATGCGGCGCAGCGGTTGCGCAGCCGGAATGCGGACACGTGGTGCCCGCCGATCGCGACACTGGAAGCCGGGCACGGCGCGCAGGAGAATCTCGGCAAGGTGATCGACGCCGCGTTCCATCTGTCGAGTCATCGCCTGGTCGACGAACTGGCGGAAACCCTGGGGAAGATGCCGGTGGTTGACGAACTGCTGATAGACCGCCTGTCCGCCTGTGCCGGCCGCAACATGCGTCTCAATCGTCAGCCGCGCCTGCTGATCGACGTTTCGCAACTTGCCAAAACCGATGCGCGCAGCGGTATCCAGCGCGTTGTTCGCAATATGGCCCGGGAACTCTGCCTTGGTGACGGGACGGCGCCAGTGGAGATCGTGCAGATCAAGGATGGCGGCCTAGTGCGTGCCAAGGATGTAGTCCCATCGATTTTCAATCTTCCGTCAGACGCCTACGGCGATGCACGCGTCGAGATTCATCCGGGCGATGTGCTTCTGATGATCGATTCGTCGTGGGAGCAGTATGAGCAGTTTCTGCCAGTATTCCAGGAAGTCAGGCAGTTCGGAGGCCGCATTGTCTCGGTCGTTTATGACCTGATTCCGGCCCTGCATCCGGAATATTGCAGTCCCGGTCTCGTTTCTGTCTTCAATAGGTGGCTGCGGTTGGCGATCATGCAAAGCGACATGCTGATCTGCATTTCTGAGGCGGTAAAGCAAAGCCTGGGCGAATACATTGACGCACAGGGCCTGCAGCCTCCGAGGCCGATCATGCTGGAGCACTGGAACCTGGGCGCCGACCTGATCAATGATGAGCGCGACGCGGGTATCCGGCCGGCGGTGCAGGCGCTTGTGGAGGACCAAGACTCGCCCCTTTATCTGATGGTGGGCACCATCGAACCGCGCAAGGGCCACGCCTTCGTGCTCGATGCCTTCGAACAGATCTGGGCTGCCGGCGGAGACGCCCGCCTGTGCCTCGCGGGCAAGGAGGGCTGGCATGTCGAAGCGCTGATGGACAGGATTCACAAGCATCCTATGAACGGCAAACGGCTGTTCCTGATCGACAATTTTACCGATGCGGAGATCAACCGCTGCTATGCGGGCGCCACGGCGCTGATCGCCGCCTCCACCATCGAGGGCTATGGCCTGCCGATCGTCGAGGCCGCCATGCACCATGTGCCAGTGCTGGCAAGCGACATCCCGGTGTTCAGGGAGGTCGGCGGCGAAGGGGCGCTATTCTTCCAGTTGGGCGATCCATCATCGCTGGCGGAGGCTGCCGCTCGCATCGCTGCCATGAGCAGGGAAGAGCGTCAGGCATTAGCAGGTAAGATTCGCCCAATCACTTGGCGCGAGAGCGCCCGTCAGTTGGCTTGCAAGCTCTATCCGGCAGGCATCGGCGGCAGCGGCGCGCCGGCCAGCCAGCGACATAGTATTAACTCTTCATCAGGAACCGAAGGATGAATCAGCGCGTAGCAGTAATCACCGGGGTGACCGGTCAGGATGGAGCCTATCTCACCGAACTTTTGCTCGAAAAGGGCTATACGGTCTATGGCACTTATCGCCGTACCAGTTCGGTGAACTTCTGGCGTATGGACGAGCTGGGTGTGACCAGCCATCCTAATCTTCGCCTGGTGGAGTTCGACCTGACTGACCTGAGCACCTGCATCCGGTTGCTCCAGACGAGCGGGGCAACCGAGGTCTACAACCTCGCGGCCCAGAGCTTCGTCGGGGTCTCGTTCGAGCAGCCCGTGACGACGGCGGAGATTACCGGCATTGGCGCGGTGAACCTGCTCGAAGCGATTCGGATCGTCAATCCTAAGATTCGCTTTTATCAGGCCTCGACTTCGGAAATGTTTGGCAAGGTCCAGGCCATTCCCCAGTCTGAGTCGACGCCGTTCTACCCGCGCAGTCCGTATGGCGTTGCCAAGCTCTATGCGCACTGGATCACGGTCAACTACCGTGAATCCTATGGCATCTTCGGATCGAGCGGGATCCTGTTCAATCACGAATCGCCGCTGCGCGGCCGTGAATTCGTCACGCGCAAGATCACGGATTCTGTTGCCAAGATCAAGCTGAGCAAGCTAGACGTCCTCGAGCTTGGCAATATGGACGCGAAGCGCGATTGGGGCTTTGCCAAGGAATATGTGGACGGCATGTGGCGGATGCTGCAAGCCGACGAGCCGGACACCTTCGTGCTCGCCACGAATCGTACGGAAACCGTCCGCGACTTCGTCACTATGGCATTTAAGGCCGTCGATATCGCACTAGACTGGACGGGCGAGGGAGAAGGCGAAACGGGCGTCAATGCCACGACCGGCAAGACGGTAGTGCGTGTTAATCCGAAGTTTTATCGCCCGGCGGAAGTGGACCTGCTCATCGGCGACCCGGCGAAGGCCAAGCAGAAGCTGGGCTGGGAGCCCACTACGAGCCTCGAGCAGCTGTGCGAGATGATGGTGGCAGCAGACCTTCGGAGAAACGAGATTGGTTTCTCGTTCTGAACCCGCGAAGCGCGTACTCGTGACCGGTGGCCACGGCTTTACCGGTCGATATGTATGCGATGAGCTCGCCGCTGCCGGATACGACGTCATCGGGACTGCAATGTCGCCGGTACCGGGTAGCGTGGCTCTCGATATCGCTTCGCCAGAGGCTTGCCGATACGTGATCGAGTCGCAGCGGCCCGACTATGTCGTGCATCTCGCGGCAATCAGCTTTGTTGCCCATGCCAACACCGATGCCTTCTATCGCGTCAATGTCGTTGGGACCAGCAACCTGCTGCAAGCCTGTCACGACGCCGATCACACGCCGGAAAAGATACTGGTGGCCAGTAGCGCCAATGTCTACGGCAATACGGCGGGTGGCGAACTGCGCGAGGATCAGCGGCTGCAACCAGTGAACCACTATGGCGCCAGCAAGGCCGCCATGGAGTACATTGTTGCGACGTGGTTCGACAAGCTGCCCGTGGTCATTACTCGCCCGTTCAACTACACCGGCCGGGGCCAGGGATCGCAGTTCCTGGTGCCAAAGATCGTCGAGCATTTCCGGCAGCGTCAGGCGCGCATCGAATTGGGCAATCTCGATGTGATGCGCGACTTCTCCGACGTGAGAATGGTGGCACAGGCGTATCGTGTGCTGCTGGAGGGCCCCTCCGCTGGCGAAATCGTTCATATCTGCAGCGGGGTTCCGTATGCATTGCGGGATGTGATCAAGACGCTGGAGCAGCTCGCAGGCTATGAGATTGAGGTCGCCGTGAACCCTGCCTTTGTGCGTGCGAACGAAGTGAAGGTACTGATCGGATCGCCGGAGAAACTGAACCGGCTCGTGCCGGATCTTATCCGTCCAGCTTTTGAAGATACGCTGCGCTGGATGTACGAAGCATGAGCCCGTTACAGGTTGGTATCAGCACGTCCGTGCTGGAGCCGGCCCATAATGGCGGTCGTCTCGACGGTATTGGTGTCTATACAGCGGCATTGCGGCAGGGACTGAGCCAGCTCGGCGTGACGGTGCATGACTATTCGTTCCCGCCGTTCGCCAGCAGCGCGCCTATGGTCAAGGGCAAGTCCCTGACGCGGTCGTTTCCCGTGCAGATGCTGGCTGCGAGTCTCGGTCAGCATGCACCGATCGCGGAGCGTTTGGATGTTTTTCACAGCACGGACTACAAGGCCGTGCGCATGCCTTGCCCGCTCGTCGCAACCCTGCACGACGCTGTCCCGCTGAAGCACCCGGAATGGACAGCAGGGCGGTTCCGCGCCCTCAAGAGTTTTGTGCTGCGGCGATCAGCCAGCTATGCCGACCATGTGATCGCACTTTCGCATGCAGCCATTCCAGACCTTGTCGAGCATTTTGGCATCGACGAGCGGCGTATTTCGGTCGTGCCCTGCGGTGTCGATCGTCATTGGTTCCACTCGCCCGCGCCCGACGATGTCGAGCAAGAGCTTGCGTCGCGCGGCCTGCGCAGAGGGTATTTCCTTTACGTCGGGACCTTGCAGCCGCGCAAGAACGTGGTGGGTATCCTGAATGCCTACGAAGCGTTGCCCCAGGCGATTCGTCGTGAACGGCAATTGGTTATTGTCGGTCGTGCCGGCTGGCACTGCGAGGAGGAGGTTAGTCGGCTGGATGCCGCGCAGGGCAGCGGTGCCGGGCTGGTCTGGTTCGACAATGTGAAGGACTTTACTTCGTTACGCCGGATTTATGCTGGTGCAGGCGTGTTTGTCTTCCCGTCGCTGTATGAAGGGTACGGCATTCCGATTCTGGAAGCCTTTGCTAGTGGCTTGCCCGTGGTAACGTCGAACGTGTCTTCCTTGCCCGAAGTGGCCGGTGGCGCGGCGCTGACGGTTGACCCCAACGATCCGGTGGCTATTGCCGATGCCATGCAACGCTTCGCGGAAAGCGACTCCCTATGTGCTCGCTTCGCCGAGCTTGGGTGGGCTCGCGCAAAGGCACTGTCCTGGCATAATACGGCCCGCCTGACCGCTGATGTATATCGGCAGGTGGCGAGATAACAGACAGGACAACATGCGGGTACTTCAGGTCTTTAAGACGTACTATCCCGATTCTTTTGGGGGCGTCGAGCAGGTGATCCGCCAGATAGCGACATCGGGACCGGCCTACGGCGTCACGTCAAAAGTGTTTGCGCCAAGCCATTTTGCCCGCGACGTACGGGTGATACACGAGGATGGGGTCGAAGTCATCCAGGTACCTTGCACGGTCGATGTCGCGTCCACCCCATTTTCGGTGAGTGCGCTGGGTCCATTTCGCGAGGCGCTGCGCTGGGCCGATGTGGTGCACTACCATTTCCCGTGGCCGTTCGCCGATATCTTGCATGCTTTGGGACGGCCCGCCAAGCCGGCTCTGGCAACCTATCATTCCGATATTGTCCGACAAAAGGTGTTGCTTCAGTTGTACAAGCCGCTCCAGCGTCGGTTTCTCGACAGCATGCAGGCAATCGTTGCGACGTCACCCAACTATGTCGAAACGAGCCCGACGTTGCAGCGGTACAAGGACAAGGTCTCGGTAATTCCGATCGGTCTTAACGAATCGGCCTATCCCCGCCCGGATTCCAGGCGCGTTGACGCTTGGCGCGGCCGCGTAGGTGAAGGTTTTTTTCTGTTCGTCGGCGTGATCCGGTACTACAAGGGCCTGCACATCTTGCTGGATGCCCTTGGACCAGCAACAAGGTCCACCAACCGCAATGTGCGGGTGGTTATCGTTGGCTCCGGGCCGATTGAGAGCGATCTGCGTCGGCAGGCTGCGGAATTGAAGCTGGATAATGTGCAATTTCTTGGCGCGTTGCCCGAAGAAGACAAAATTGCGCTATTGCAACTGTGCCTTGCAGTGGTTTTTCCATCTCATCTCCGCTCGGAAGCTTACGGTATCACGCTGGTCGAGGGCGCCATGTCGGGCAAGCCGCTGATTTCTGCGGAGATAGGTACTGGCAGTAGCTTCGTCAACATTCACGAGAAGACTGGCCTTGTCGTGCCGCCGCGAGATCCACAGGCTTTGCGTCTGGCCATGGACCGGCTTGCCACGCATCCGGAAGAGGTCGAGCGGATGGGCCGGGAGGCGCGCAGGCGCTTTGAGACGATTTTTACTGCGGATCGCATGACGTTGTCATATGCCGACCTCTATCAAACAGTATGTGGCAATGCGCGACTCTTGGATTCAGCTGGAGCCCGTGCCACGAAAGGCATGTCTGTGCCGCGTGAGTGATGGGCGTACTTGCAGGCGGCAATACAAGAACAACTATCGCCGCGACTGGTGAAGAAGTACTTGGAGGGTTAATGAAAAGCACAATTCGGATTGGTGTTGTCATTCCGAGCTATAAGGTTACGGATCATATACTTCAGGTGATCGAGGAGATCATTCCTGAGGTGACGCGCATCTATGTAGTCGACGATTGTTGCCCTCACGGGTCGGGATCGTATGTCGAGCAAAACTGTTCTGATCCGCGCGTGGTAGTGCTGCGCAATCCCGTCAACATGGGTGTGGGTGGCGCCGTCATGACCGGCTATCGTGCCGCCATCGACGATGGCATGGAGGTCATTGTAAAGCTCGATGGTGATGGCCAGATGGATCCGGCGTTAATTATGGATTTCGTCGAGCCCATTGCCGCCGGCGAAGCTGACTATACAAAAGGTAACCGGTTTTTCAATCTAGAAAGGATTCGCGAAATGCCGGCAATCCGGCTATTCGGCAATGCAGTTCTTTCTTTTCTCACCAAGCTGTCATCGGGCTATTGGGACCTTTTCGATCCGACCAACGGATATACAGCTATCCATCGTGACGTCGCACGATATCTGCCGATGGGGAAGATCAGTACACGTTACTTCTTCGAGACCGATATGCTGTTTCGTCTCAACACACTTCGTGCCGTGGTTGTGGACATTCCTATGGACGCGCGCTATGGGAGCGAGGTCAGTAATCTGAAAATATCGAAGATTATTGGGGAATTTCTTGCGAAGCATATGCGCAACTTTCTGAAGCGCATCTTTTATAATTATTATCTTCGCGATATGTCGCTCGCATCGATTGAGTTGCCTGTCGGCATTCTGATGACCATCGTCGGCCTGGGTTTCGGCGCCGCCCATTGGTTTGCGTCATTGCGAACCGGGCTGCCAACGCCGGCAGGCACCGTGATGGTTTCGGCCCTGCCTGTTCTCCTCGGGATGCAGTTCATCCTGGCGTTCATTGGCTACGATATCGCTTCGGTGCCGAAGCGCCCGCTTCATCTGCAGGCGAGAAACCTGAGTCGTTGTACCGCTCGGGACTAAGGACAATTTATGGTGTATTTCACAGCAATCCTGTGCGTTATCGGTATTGCCGCAGGCCAGATCCTTTTCAAACTCAGTGCTGCCTCGCTGCGTCAGGCGGGCACCTTCTTCGACTTCCGGACTGCGACCATACTATTTATCGCCTTTGCGCTCTATGGGATTACGACGATCGCATGGGTATGGGTGTTGCAGCGTATCGAGCTTGGCCGCGCCTATCCGCTCATGGCGCTGGCATTCGTTATGGTTCCGATTGGCAGCTACTTCATTCTGGGAGAGCGATTTCAGCCGCAGTACTTTGTCGGCGTCGCACTGATCCTGGCCGGTATTGTGATTGCGGTTAAATCCTGAGTGATGGTTTCAGTTCCCCTCCGTATTGCGGCGCGCTGGCGCGTTCCGAAGCAAGTCGCATTGCTGTTCCTCACGTTCGCAGCATGCATTTGTGTGCTGCTGCGCTACCAGCTTGCCAACAAATTCACGACTCTCCATGGTGATCGCTATGACATGGTCATCGTTGTCACCATCCTCGAGCATTGGTATCACGTTTTCCGTGGCGAGGCGCAGTGGACTCAGGTCGCTTATTTTTTTCCATACGGCCGCACCATTGCCCAGACGGATGCCTATTTCCTGGTCGGGGTGGCGTATTTTCCGTTTCGCGCTCTAGGGCTTGATCCGTTCCTGGCAACCGAACTGAGCGGGGTCATCCTGAAGGCAGTTGGATTCTTCGGTGCGTGGTGGATGGCTAGAAGGGTGTTTGCGCTGCCATTCTCATGGGCGTTGCTTGTAGCGGCAATGTTTACGTTGAGCAACGCCATGACAGTTCATGGCCAAAGACTGCAGCTTGCGACTGTGGCACTCACGCCTGTGGTCGGGACCATGGTCTGGATCGCCGTTAAAGCGTTCCTGACGAGTGACGGCCAAAGGCTTCGCTGGTTTGGGGCCGGCGCTGGGGTTCTGCTTGGCATGTGGTGCCTTACCTGCTTCTACATGGCATGGTTCTTCAGCTTTTTCCTTACCATACTTCTGATAGTCGTTGTGGCCTTTGGCGGTCACGATGGTCTGAAGTTGCTGGGCCAAGCATTTCGCAAGCATTACCTTTCGCTAGCTTTGGTGCTGATTGTTACAGCCGTGGCAATGGCGCCCTTCATCTACGCGTTCTTGCCGAAATCCATGGAAGTTGGGGTCCGCTCCTATGAAACGGTTGCCCCGAATACGATCCCTCTGCAGAACGTGCTTCAGGTTGGGCATGAGAACCTGCTGTTCGGCCCCATTTACAACGCTATCATTTCCTATATTTTTCCGAATTATCGTCCCAACGGTGAGTACTACAACACGGGTGTGACGCCGATTGTATTCTTCCTGTTCGCGTGTGGCGTAGGCGCATTGCTGCTGCGCCGCGACTGGTCATCTCGTGATCTCCTTGCGCCCGCAGTGGTTATTGCAGCGCTGATTGCATGGGGATTGGCGCTTAACGTTGGAGGTCACAGCGCCTGGTACTTCGTATACCAATGGTTCCCAGGTGCGCAGGCATTGAATGTTGTTTCCGCGTTGCAGATTCTTCTGGCGCTTCCTGTCATGGTTATCGCAGTCCAGTTCCTGTCGAAGACGGAGGCTTCTCGACCGATACTCGTGCTGATTGTCGGACTCTTACTTGCCGGAGAACTGAACAAGTCCCATCAAGCGTTGGATAGGAATGCGGAGATCGAACGAATCCGGTTGGCAGAGCAGCCTCCGCCAGCTTGCAAGGCCTTCTATGTGTCGGGGTGGAACGGCCAGGACGATATCCCGGGTTTCCCCGCCGCGATTAACAACTTGTACGCTCACAACGTATCGGCAATGCTGATCGCGCAGCTAGTGGGAATTTCAACATTGAACGGTATTGCGTCCTTCAACCCCAAAGACTGGGATTTCGGTCATCCAAATGGCGCGAACTATGACGACCGCATGCGTGCCTACGCACGCAAACACGGTGTCGAGTCAGTATGCAAGTTGAATCTGAATACCAAATCCTGGAGCCTGACAGAAGACTATGCGAAGCATTGAATAGTGCCGCCGCGGTCGGGCGGGCCTAACCGGACCCGGCTACGTCTTCCCTGCGACCAGCCCTGCTTCATCAAGCGGTTCAGGCATGCTAAGACTGGCAGTCGGGGGGCGTCGGGCTGGTTGTAGTGGCGCCCAGCAGCACATCTGATCGGCGCTGTGTTGTTTATCTTAGCAACGGGGGAATGGTGGTCAAGTGCTGACTATGGCCACTCTAGGTATAGCTAACGCCCTATAGCGTTGTGTAGCCTGCTAATTGTCTCAAGGTAGATATCAACAATCTGCGCTTCGCCAAACCGACTTCCGACATCCAGCCGTCCTGCCTGGCCCATTTTCTGTAGCGTGTCACGGCTACAACGACACATCGCCAGCAAAGCTGCTGTCAATTCATCTGCATTCCGTGCCCGACAAAGCCGGCCGGTCAGCCCATCCCTGACCACATCCCGACATCCCGGCACATCGGTCGCCACAATTGGCTTGGCCATAGATGCTGCTTCGAGTAGCGTGCGCGGCACCCCTTCGCGGTATGACGGCAGGACGACACAGTCGGCGTTGGCCATAGCGCTTCTTACATCCGCTGCCGAGCCAAGGTACTCGATTAGCCCCCGGTCCTGCCATGCCAGGAGTTGTGTGCGCGAAATTGCACTGGGATTCTCGACGTCAGCGGGTCCCAGCAACTGGAACCGGACATGCGGATGCTCCTCACGGATACGACGCGCCGCCTCGACATATTCTCCGATCCCCTTGTCCCATAGCATTCGCGCGACCAGGAGAAAACGGAAGACGCCGTCTTCTCTGTCCTGAGATTCGCCCGGGGCGTAGTGGTCGAGATCGATCCCTTCGCTGGGAAGCACGAAGGTCTGCTGCTCCCTAACCAGGTTGCGTGCCAGGAACTCCTGCAAGTCGTCTCGGTTAAGGAACCAGACTTGTTTGGCGGAGCGCAGTGCAACCCGGTAGAGAGCCCGCCCAATGCGCGCCACGAGATTGTCATTGATGAACACAAAGCCAAGCCCAGTCGTTACGGCGAAGCACGGAATCCGGGATAGCCGTGCAGCAAATGACCCATAGATATTGGGCTTGATTGTGTACTGGAATACGCAATCGGGCTCGAGTTGCCGGTAAAGCTTGGCCAACTGGCTAAAGCATTTCCAGTCGGCCAGGGGGTTGGCACTCCTGGCAGATAGCGTCAGGGGATGAAATTCGCAACCAAGCGCTTGCAGGGATTCGGAGGCGCGATCCGGCGGGGCAATAATGCTGACTCTGGCGCCGCGTGCGAGCAAGGCTCGAACGACACCGCTACGGTACTGTTGGATAGACCAGCTCGAGTTCGCCACGAATGCAACATGAGTACCATTCAGTTGTTGCTTGTCAGGCTGCCGGGCGGGGGCGTCCGGGGCACCCGGCATGGCTCGGGCTGGACGTTCGTCAGTACTATTTTCCATCCTTGTCGCAGTCTATTTCGAGGTTCATTCAATGCATGAACACTCAATCGTGTAGCTCTGCATCGCAGCTCTTCAGCCCAGAAAGGATCACGCTGGACGGGCGGATTTTAGCAGAACCCTAGTTTTGCAACGCCGTGAGCGGTGAGGCGCAGGGGGCGCCCGAATGCTCGCATCGAGCCGAACTCGAAGCAGCACCCCAGGCTCGAGTTTATTCCTCTCGTTCCGCAGTTTCAGGATCCCGGGAGAGCATCACGAGACCAATCCCTGAAGCGACGGCGATTGCATTGCCAGCGATATAGCCGATAACGGCACCTTCTGCGCCAAACTTCGGGATCGTGATAAGGTCGATCGTCGCAGTGGTGACGAGCACAAGTAAGGATTTGGCGGCCAGCCAGCCAGGCTTCCTCAGGTGGATGGCAAGGAGGGAGAGGGCTACGTCTGCGAAGACCAGACCGGAGCCCAATGCGCCATGGCGCAGCAGGCTGACGGTCGCTTCAAAACGGCCTCCATAGAGCAGATGCACGATCCACGGCGCGCTTAGGGCAATGAAGATGCCGCCGGTCATTCCGATTGCTGCCATCCCGCCGGCGAACCGTAACACGTTGCGACGTGCCTGGGCGAAAGTTGGTTGCGCATAGATTGCGAGCGGGGCAACAGAGCTGGCAATGATCGTGGCCAGTAATACATAGTTGTCCAGGACTTGCATGCACGCCGCATAGGCCCCCAAGTCGGTGAGCGGAACGCGAGGCTTGAGCAGCAACTGGTCAATGCGCCGCGCGCTGAACAGCAGCATCATGCTGACCCAAAACACCGATCCGTCCCGTACCAGGCTCGCTAGCAGTTCACGGTCGGGCGTCGGGCGGATGCGCGGTCGGCGGCGCGCATAGTGCCAGGCGAGCAGAGTTGAAAGCAGCGCCGATTCGAGTGCAAACGCCCACGCGTACTCATGGACGACATGTACCGCGGAAAAATAAAGCATGGCAATCAGGGCGGCCTTGAGCGCAAGCGCCGACAAGCTGAAGGCGACGCCTGCCCGATTGTCGGTCTGCGCCTGCATCCAGGCGGTCACCACGCCAAATGGCTCCCGCAGCAAGATGGAAAGTCCCAGGATCGCCGCGACGTGCAGCGTTGTGGCGTCCTGCTCGGTCAGCACCGTGGCTGCGACCAGGATGAAGTAGCCGGCAATGGCGGCGACCAGGCGCAGGCCGAAGACATGCGCCATCAAGTGGTACTGCGCTTCGGCCGAGGGAATTGCCACCAGCCGAGGCACCACGACTTCGCCGCCGCAGATCAAACCGATTGACGCCGCAATCAGCACCAGCGACTGCGCATACTGAAAATGCGCAAAGCCTTCCGGTCCGACGCCGCGTGCAATCAATGCCACGATGGCGATGCTGACAGTGATCTGAAGAGCCCGCTCGCCGAGCAGCCAGACGACGTTGCGCGCGATCTGCCTACGCATGGTCGGCCTTGCCGGAGGCGTTGGGCATGGCGGCTCCCCGACGCTGCACGAGCTCCCGGTACAGGTCGATCCAGCGCTGGGCGACACTGACCAAGCTGTATGCGGCAACGGCGTGGGCGCGGCCTGCCCCAACATCCTGCCGGCCCAGCAGGGCTGCACGCATGCCGCGCGCAAGCGCATCGGTGTCGCCTGCCGGCACGATGCTGCCCGACGCCGCCAGCAGCGCGCGGACGCCTGATACGTCGGTGACCACCACCGGCGTCTCGCAGGCGAGCGCCTCGGCTACTACGAGGGGCAGGCCTTCGCGCACAGAGGACAGTACGAACAGGTCGGCGGCGTTTATCAGCGCCGGAACGTTGTCGCAGGGGCCGAGCAGCCGCACGGCGTGGGAGAGCCCGAGCGCAGCTGCGTGCTGTATCAGCGTTGCCTTCAGGGGGCCATCGCCGGCAATCAGCAAACAAATGCCTGCGCCGGTCTCCGGATCGTCCGCCAATTGGCGGAATGCCTCGATCAGGCGCTGCTGATCTTTCTCGTGAACCAGCCGGCCGACATTGAGCACGATCTTGGCATCGGGGCCGACTCCCAGTGCCTGGCGTGTCTGCGCACGCGCCTGCGAGTCGCGGCAGAACCGGTCTGTATCGATGCCGTTGGGCATCACGCTGATCCGCCCGGCCTTCGTGGCGCGTACGTCCAGCATGTACTGCATGCCTTCCGCGCTGACATGGGTGTTCGCTGTGCACAAGCCATCGGTCAGCCGATATGCCAGCATGCGTAGCCTGCCCCCCTCGCGCGAGCTGTGCGCGGTGCAGAGGACGGGGATACGCGCGCCGCCGGCCCGCCGCGACCGCAGCAGCCGCGCGAAGATATTGGCGTGGAACATGTGCGCGTGGATGATGTCCGGCCGCCAGCGCGCGACCCACTTGCGCACGGCCTGCAAGGTGAGCAGGAAACGGAGCGGATCCTTATGCAGGTCCACGCGATGCAGCGTCACCTCCGGCGGCAGCGCTACCTCTTGAGCAAGTGTCAGGCTGACGACCGCCACATCATGCCCAAAGGCGACGAACTGGCGTGCGAGGTCCGCGACCTGGCGCTCGGCGCCGCCAAGCCGAAGTCCTGTCGTCAGCAGCAGGATGCGCATCGGGCGGGGAGAAAGATCATGCGGGCCACGCCGAGCATCAGCGCGCGCCGTAGCCGGTCAGCAGCGTGCGCATGGTCTTTCCGGCGATCAACAGGTCCATTGCCATCGAGCAGTGCTTGACGTAGTAGAGGTCATAGCAAAGCTTGGTGATGGTTTCCTCGTGACTCGCGGCATAGCCTTGCTGGACCTGCGCCCAGCCCGACAGGCCCGGGCGCACGAGATGGCGGTAGGGATAGAACGGGATCGTCTCGGAGAAGGACTCGACCATCGAGGACTGTTCGGGACGCGGTCCGATCAGGCTCATGTCGCCCACCAGTACATTCCACAGCTGAGGAATTTCGTCGAGCCGGTACTTCCGGATGACGCGGCCCACACGCGTGACGCGGGGGTCGGAATGTGCGGCGAACTGGGCCTCGGTATCCGGTTCATCGGCCATGCTGCGGAACTTCAGCATCGTGAACACTTTGCCGTAAAGGCCCACGCGTTCCTGGCGGAAAATGGCCGGACCGCTCGACTCCATGCGGATGGCCACGGCAACGGCCAGCCCGATGGGGATGGCCAGCGGCGCCAGCAGCAGCACCGCGGCGATATCGCCCAGGCGCTTGAATGGCGCATAGAGGAAGTTCTGTGCGTGGTCGTCCAGGAAGTTCTCGTCGATGTGCGTCAGGGCCAGGCGGCCGGTGAGCAGCTCCGCGATCCGTTCGACGGAATAGACGTGCACATGGCTGAGCTTGTAGCGCGCCAGCGTACGGGTGCGTTGCGGGTCGACGGCAGCGCTGCGCTCCATCATCAGGCCGTCGCAGTCGGCGGCTTCCGCCAGCGTGGTGATGCGGTGGAACTCGGCGTGCGCGCTGCGCGCCGCCCCTGGCATTGCCAGCAGTTCGTTCAGGTGTTCGAGCGACTGGGGGTCGGTGTAGCCGAACGTCGGCACGTAGTGGCGTACGAAGCGCAGGTAGCCACTCCACAGCCAGAACATAGTGATCGTCATGCAGACCAGCATTGCGGCCCGCGAATATTCAATGCGGAAAACCGCACAGGTGGCGAGGAGGACGGCGAAGGGGACCAGTGTCGCAAGCGCCACAATGCTGTTGCCTTCGACTGCCGGAACGTAGATGGTGCGGTCCAGCAGCATGCAGGCGATGGCATATGGCACCACGGACATGCCGATGGTGTTCAGGAAGATTTGCGTGACCCAGCCATGGCGTGTGGCTTCATGGCCCCCAAGGGCGGCCAATCCGTAGAGCAGGAGGCCCAAGGCACCCCATGCAAGCATGCGGCTGCGACGGCGGGTGGTTTCTGACGATATACGCGTTGGCAGCTTCATCTTGTGACGCTCGGCTGGCGCCAAGGTTTGACCAACTGGCTCTGGGGAGTACGACATACGGACGGGAACAGGCTGGCCAGGAACAAAGGCGCCTTCGGCACCGGAAATCGTTGGCTTGCAAAGGCCGGGTGGGTCTGTCGGGGTAGTATCGGCAATGGGCGTACTGCAACGAGCAAAGCAGCGGAGCGCATTATAAACCCCCCGAGAAGCCGGCCCTCGATTCCAAATCCGGCACAATAGCGGCTGTGTTGACTACTTGCGACCGCGACAGACCGTCGCGCTGTCGCGTATACGGAAAAAATATGGCAATCGACCCCTCCATCTTTAAGGCCTATGACATCCGCGGAATCGTAGGCAAGACCCTGACTCGTGAAGTGGCTCGGGATATTGGCCAATCCTTTGGTACGGCCGCCGCCGCCCAGGGCGAGAAAACCGTCGTAGTCGGCCGCGACGGCCGCCTCTCCGGCCCCGACCTCATCTCCGGCCTCGTAGAAGGCCTGCGCGCCGCCGGCCTGGACGTCCTCGACCTCGGCATGGTCGCCACTCCGATGGTCTACTTCGGTACCAACATCGAGCTCAATGGCGTCCGTTCCACCTCCGGCATCATGGTCACCGGCAGCCACAACCCCCCTGACTACAACGGCTTCAAGATGGTCCTCGCCGGACAGGCTATCTACGGCGAGCAGATCCAGGGCCTGCGCCAGCGCATCGAGGCGGGCGACTTCACCAGCGGCGCAGGTACCTACCAGAAAGTCGACGTGCGCCAAAAGTACCTCGACCGCATCATCAGCGACGTCAAGCTCGCCCGCCCGATGAAAATCGCCCTCGATGCCGGCAACGGCGTGGCCGGCGCCTTCGTTGGCGACCTGTTCCGCGGGCTGGGCTGCGAAGTGACCGAGCTGTTCTGCGACGTCGACGGCAACTTCCCGAACCACCACCCCGATCCGGCGCATATCGAGAACCTGCAGGACCTGATGAAGACCCTGCGCGAGACCGATTGCGAGCTCGGCCTGGCCTTCGACGGCGACGGCGACCGCCTGGGCGTGGTGACCAAGGACGGGCAGGTGATCTTCCCGGACCGCCAGCTGATGCTGTTTGCCGAGGAAATCCTGTCGCGCAATCCGGGTGCGCAGGTGATCTACGACGTGAAGTGCACCGGCAAGCTGGCCCCGTGGATCCGCGAGCACGGTGGCGAGCCGCTGATGTGGAAGACCGGCCATTCGCTGGTCAAGGCCAAGCTGAAGGAGACCGGCGCCCCGATCGCCGGCGAGATGAGCGGCCACGTGTTCTTCAAGGACCGCTGGTATGGCTTTGACGATGGCCTGTACACCGGCGCCCGGCTGCTGGAGATCCTGTCGGGCCACGCCGATCCGAGCGCGGTGCTGAACGCGCTGCCGAACGCCAACAACACGCCGGAGCTGCAGCTCAAGTGCGCCGAGGGCGAGCCGTTCACGCTGCTCGACAAGATCAAGGCGAACGCCACCTTTGAGGGAGCGCGCGAGGTGAACAAGATCGATGGCGTGCGCGTGGAATACGCCGATGGCTTCGGCCTGGCGCGTCCGTCGAACACCACGCCGGTGGTGGTGATGCGTTTCGAAGCGGACAACGACGCCGCGCTGGCGCGCATCCAGGCCGAGTTCAAGCGTGTGATCCTGGCCGAGAAACCGGATGCTCAACTCCCGTTCTGAGCGCACGGCGGTGCCGCGGGCATCGCCGGATGCCCCCACCGCAGCCGGCGCGGCGCAGCCCATGCCGGCCGCGGTGCCGTTCACGCTGCCAGAGCGGCCGCGCATCCTGCTGGTCAAGGTGTCGTCGCTGGGCGACGTGGTCCACAACATGCCGCTGGTGCACGACCTGCGCGCGCGCTGGCCTGGCGCCGAGATCGACTGGGTGGTGGAAGAGGGCTACGTCGAGCTGGTGCGCCTGTTGCCGGAGGTGCGGCGGGTGATCCCGTTTGCGCTGCGGCGCTGGCGCAAGCGTATCCTGCAGGGCGCGACCTGGCAGGAGATCGGTGCCGTGCGCGATGCCTTGCGCCGGGAGCGCTACGACGCCGTGATCGAAAGCCAGGGCCTGCTCAAGACCGCAGTGGTGGCGCGCGTGGCGACGCGTGCGCAGGGTGCGCCGATCATCGGGCTGGGTAATGCGACGCAGGGCTCGGGCTATGAGCCGGCGGCGCGCCTGTTGTACACGGACGCGGTACGCGTGCCGCGCCAGACCCATTCGGTGCAGCGCTCGCGCCTGCTGGGCGCGGCGCTGACGGGGATCGCGCCAGCTGAGCCGCCACGGTTTTTCGGGCCGGCGGCGCAGTCATTGCATGTTGACGACCCGCTATGGGCGGACTTGCCGGCGCGCTATGCCGTCTGCTTCCACGCGACGGCGGGAGCGCGCAAGAAATGGGCGGTGCAGAACTGGCACGCGCTGGGCAACCGCCTGGCCGCCGAAGGGCTGACCATGCTGCTGCCGTGGGGCAACGACAAGGAGCGCCAGGCCGCCGAAGAGATTGCCGCGGGCGTGCCGCAGGCCCGCGTGCTGCCGAAGTTCTCGGTGATGCAGGGCTTTGGCCTGATCAACCGGGCCGAAGTGGTGATCGGGGTCGATACGGGCCTGGTACACATCGCGGCGGCGCTGTGCCGGCCGACGGTGGAAATCTATACCGCGACGTGGCGCTGGAAGACGGAAGGGTATTGGTCCGACCGCATCGCCAACGTCGGCGACGACGGTGTGGTGCCGTCGGTCGATGAAGTCTACGAGGCTGCCTGCCGCGTGCGCGGGGTCGCTGCCTGATGCTGCGCCTGATCTATAGCTTGTTGTGGGTGGCGGTGCTGCCGCTGGCGCTGTTGCGGCTGGCATGGCGCGCGCGCAAGGAGCCCGGCTACCTGCACCATGTCGGCGAGCGGCTGGGCGTCTATGGCAGCCTGCCGAACCAGGGGCCATGGCTGTGGGTCCATGCCGTGTCCGTGGGCGAGACCCGTGCCGCGCAGCCGCTGATCGAGTCCTTGCTCGGCGCCTATCCGCACCATCGCCTGCTGCTGACGCACATGACGCCGACCGGCCGCCAGACCGGCGCGCAGCTGTTCGGCAACGAGCCGCGCATCCTGCAGTGCTACCTGCCGTACGACCTGCCATGGCTGGTGCGGCGGTTCTTGCGGTATTTCCGGCCCGAGGCGGGGATGCTGATGGAAACCGAGGTGTGGCCGAATGTGGTGCACGGCGCGCGCAAGGCGGGCGTGCCGTTGTACCTGGTCAACGCGCGCCTGTCGCCGCGCAGCTTCCGGCGCACGGCGCGTTTCGGGCGCGCGGCGTCGGCCATGTACCGGGACTTTGCCGGCGTGCTGGCGCAGACCGCCGGCGATGCCGAGCGCTTTCGCGCGCTGGGCGTGCCGGCGGTGCAGATCACGGGCAACCTCAAGTTCGACATGCAGCCGGCGCCGGCGGGGGTCGCGCTGGGCGAGCGGCTGCGCAAGGTCTTCAATGGCCGCAAGGTGCTGGCCGCCGCCAGCACCCGCGAAGGCGAGGAGCCGCTGTTGCTCGATGCTTTCTCGCGCTGGCAGGCGCTGGCCGGCGACGTGCCGCGCCCGTTGCTGCTGCTGATCCCGCGGCATCCGCAGCGCTTCGATGAAGTGGCGGCGATGGCGGCGCGCACGGGATTCTCGGTGGCGCGCCGCAGTGCGCTGGATCTCGATGCCGAGACGGCGCCCGTGGACGCGGATATCCTGCTGGGCGATTCGATGGGCGAGATGGCGATGTACTTCGCCGCATCGGACCTCGCCTTTATCGGCGGCAGCCTGTTGCCGCTGGGCGGGCAGAACCTGATCGAGGCGTGCGCGGTCGGCACGCCGGTGCTGATCGGCCCGCACACCTTCAACTTTGCGCAGGCGACCGAAGACGCCATTGCCGCGGGTGCATGCCTGCGCGTGGACAATGCGGATGAGCTGGTGCGCACCGCGGGCAGCGTGCTGGCGGACCGCGCGCGGCTGGCGGATATGCGGGCGCATGCGCAGACCTTTGCCGGGATGCATCGCGGTGCTACCGTGCGCACGCTGGCGGCGCTGGCACCAGCCCTGGAACACTAAGCGGCAGGTCAGGGCTCCGCAGGAGCCTTGACCAGTGCATCCCACTGCAGCGCGATCCGTTCGAGCGCAAAGCCGGCTGCCTTGCGACGCCCGGCGTCTGCGAGCCGGGTGGCGGTCGCCGGTTCGCCGATCACGGTCAGCAGCGCTTGCGCCAGCGCATCCGCATTGCCCGTCGCGACCACCAGTGCGTCTTGCCCGGGCGTCAGCAGTTCGCGTGGGCCGGTCTCGCAATCGGTCGAGACGATGGGCAGGCCAAACGCCATGGCTTCGATCAGCACCAGCCCGAAGCCTTCGTATCGCGAACTCAGGCAGAACACCGACGCGCGCCCGTACGCTTGCTCTGGATCGTGGCAGATGCCCGGCAGGCTGACGCTGTCCTGCAAACCTGATTCATCGATCAGCGCGGAGAGGGCAGGGCGCTCCTCGCCCTCGCCGTGAATCAGCAAATGCCATCCCGGCGCCTGCGCGGCGACTTGCTGCCAGGCATGCAGCAGCACATCGAACCCCTTGGCCGCAACCAGCCTGCCCATGGCGAGCACCGTTTTCTGCGTGCGCGGCGCAGGTTCGGGCGGCATCGGGAAAGGAAGGGGGTTTGGCAGGCAGACGATATCGCTGCGCGGCTGCAGCGCTTCGCGCCAGCGCTGGCGGTCGCGCTCCGTCAATACCACGACCTGCCGGCAGAACCGCGCGGCCAGCCGCCGCGCCAGCTTGCGGGCTGGCTTGCCGAGGTCCTCGTCGAAGTGGCAATGCTCCCAGGCGATATGGTGCAGGCCCAGGCCAGCGGTGGCGGGCAGCACGAACAGCGCGAGCATGGTGTCGACCTGCACCAGCACGTCGGTCCGGTGCGCGCGGCAATGGCGGCGGATGCCGGCCACGGTGGCAAGGTAAGCCCGCTTGAACGAAGGCCGCTGCGCAAACAGCGCTTCATGCCGGATACGCGGATCCAGCGCGAACTGGCTGGCCTGGTCCCACAGGCTCAGAATGGTCACGTTATGGCCGAGCGCGGCCAGCGCATTGGCGACTGTCGCCGTCATGCGCTCGGCGCCGGCCATGGCGTTCAGCGTGCCGGTCAGGAAGCAGATGTTGCGGCCGGAAGGCGAGGGATGCGTGGTGGTGGGCAAGGCGTTCTGGGCGATCCGAGGTGTTCTTAGGCACCCGGAGACACGAAAGGCCGCGACCGGCATCCGGCCGCGGCGAGACATGGGGCGCACGTTACACTAGACGGCAGCATTGTGCAGCCGGCAATGCTGAAACTTGCATGAATCCGCCACGCTCTAAGCCAGCATGAAGCGCGGACGCTGCCATGCGATCGTCAATCGCTTGCACAGCGGCGTTCCCGCCCAAGTTACAGGAGCTTACTGAGATGCAGACACCCCTTCGCGGCACCTGCCGGAGCATCGGCCTGCGCAGCGCGGCCATTGCGCTTGCCACCGCAGCCGCCACACTCGCTGCCTGCACCACCGCGCCGGCACCAGGGCTGCCCAGCGCCGGTGCCAATCTCAACCAGGCGCAGCCGTCCGGTCCCAGCCGCTGGGAACTGGTGCGCTGGCAGCAGGCCGACGGCACATTGCGCGACATCCCGCATGGCGACAACGGCGAGCCCATCATCTTCGAGTTCAGCGATGGCATCGATGCCGCGCAGGGCACGGTCAGCGGCACCAGCGGCTGCAACCGCTTTACTGGCAGCTATGGCAAGACCGACACCGGGGTGCGCTTTGACCGCGTGGCTGGCACGCGCATGGCTTGCCCGCCACCGCGCATGGAACTGGAGTCGGCGTTGCTCAAGGCGATGCAGGCATCGTTCACCACCGTCGGCACGCAGCCGTCGGCGGCCAGCACCGGGCGGCAGATTGTCTGGAAAACCGCCAGCGGCGACCTGCTGCAGTTTGCCGAGCGCGAAGGCGTGGGCAAGCGTGGCGCGAGCGCCGCGGCGGGCGGCGTGGAGAAGATCGTTTATATCGATTCGCAGCGCGTGGAATGTTCGGGCGTCGGCAAGATGATGTGCTATCGCTGGCGCGAGTCGCCGGACGCACCGTGGCAGCTCTGGTACGGGCCGATCGAGGGGCTGGATTTCGAGCAGGGGGTGGCGTACAAGCTGCGCGTGCGCGAATACCAGGTGCCCAACCCGCCGGCCGATGCGTCGTCGATACGGTGGCAGTTGCTGAAGGTGGAGTCGCGGACGCGGGCGCAATAGCTGCTGGTTTGCTCCCCTCTCCCGCGTGCGGGAGAGGGGAGCAAACCAGCGCATCTCCGGCATCACCAAGGAAAAAAGGGCCGCAGTTGCGGCCCGTTTGCATCGTGTCAGTGGGATCAGGAGCGCGGCGTCCCGCCATCGCGCCGCACACCGCGGCGATCCGCGGTGGCAGCCTTTGCCGCCGCCTTGCCGCCAGCCTGCCCCGGCACCGGCAGCTTGTACATCGACCCCGGCACCGAAGTCAGCAGCGTATTGATCTGCACCACATCCTCTTCCTGCAGCACGCCGGTCGACGCCTTCAGCCGCAAGCCGTTCATGATGGTGTCATAGCGCGCCTTGGCCAGGTCGCGCCGCGTGGAGAACAGCTGCGCCTCGGCGTTCAGCACATCGATATTGATGCGCACGCCGACCTCATAGCCGAGCTGGTTCGATTCCACCGCGCTCTGCGCCGAACGCTCCGCAGCCTCCAGCGCCTTGACCTGCGCCAGCCCGTTGGAGACGCCGGAGTAGGTCTGCCGCGCCGTCTGCGCCGCCGTGCGGCGCGCGAATTCGAGGTCGCTCGCGGCCTTGTCCGCCAGCGCGATGGTCTCGCGCACGCGCGACTGGATCTGGCCGCCGGAGAAGATCGGCATGGTCAGCTGCACGCCGATCTGCGACGCGTTGTAGTGGGTCGAGATGACCTGCGTGGCGCTGCCGGTCTGGTTGTTGAAGCCGTACGACGCCACCAGGTCGACCGAGGGCAGGTGCCCGGCCTTGGCCTTGTTGGTCTCGCGCTGCGCGGTTTCCAGGTTGTAGCCGGCCAGGTTGACCTGCGGGTTGCTGGTTTCGGCCTGCGCTGCCCAGGCGTTCACGTCCGGCGGTTGCGGTCCGGGAATCAACGCCTCGGAGCGCAGGCCCATCAGTTCGTCGACCGGCTTGCCGGTGATCTGCTGCAAGGTGGCGCGCCGGATTTCCAGGTCGTTTTGCGAGGCGATCTCGGTCGAGGTGGCCAGGTCGAAGCGCGCCTGCGCGTCGTTGGCGTCGACGATGGTGGCGGTGCCGACCTCGAAGTTGCGCTTGGCCTGTTCCAGCTGCTCGCCGATGGCCTTCTTCTGCGCGCGCGCCAGGTACAGGTTGTCCTGCGCGGCGAGCACGTCGAAGTAGGCCTGCGCGCTGCGCGTGATCAGGTCGAGCTCGGCCTGGTGGAAGGTCACTTCACCGGCCAGCGCGGCCAGTTCGCCCTGCTTGTAGGTTTCCCAGCGGTCCCAGCGGAACAGCGGCTGGCTCAGCTGCAACTGCCAGTTGTTGTTGTTGAAGAAACGCGTGCCCGAGGCGCTGGGCGAGCCGCCGATCGGCAGCGAGGCAGTCTGGTCGAGCTTGGTGCGGTTGGCGCCGGCGGTGCCGACGACCTGCGGCAGCAGTCCGGCGCGGCCTTGCGGCAGCCGCTCGCGCGTGGCGAGCAGTTGCGAGCGGGCGCTGGCGAACTGGGCGTCATTGGATTGCGCATCGCGATAGACCTGCAGCAGGTCGGCCGCGCCTGCCGGTGCCGCGGGCAGCATGGCAAGCAGCGGGGCGAGCAGGGTAGCCGCGATCGCCAGGCGTGTCCGGATCGCTCCGGGCAGGGCGTTGGGCGCAAACTTCATGACAGCTCCAGTTTGCCGGGCGCGGGGCCGCGGCCTGTGGTTGTTTCTTCTTCGGAATGCTGCTTGCGGCGCGAACGAAAGCGGCCGGCCCGCGCGGCCAGGCCGTGCCTCGCTTCAGTACTTCGGCATCGCCGGATCCACTTCGCTGGCCCAGGCGTCGACGCCGCCGGTCAGGTTGTAGACCCTGGCGTAGCCCTGGCGCTCCAGGAACGCCGCCACCTGCATGCTGCGCATGCCGTGGTGGCAGATGCAGACGATGTCTGCGTCCTCGTCCAGTTCGGCGGCGCGCGCCGGGATGTCGCGCATCGGGATATGGGTGATGCCGGGCATGGCGCAGGTCTGCACCTCCCAGCCTTCACGCACGTCCAGCAGGACCGGCCTGGCGCGGCTGGCATCGGCCAGCCACTGGGCCAGTTCGGTCGGCTTGATCACCTGCATGATTGGACTGTCCTCAGAACTGGAACTGCGACGGACGGGCCGCGCCCTGCAGGGGCTTGACCGCGGTCTCGAACAGGTTGACGACCTGGTACTCGGTTTCGGACACGCGCGTGATCAGGCGCGCTTCCATCACCGGCAGTTCGCCCACGATGGCGGCGATGCGGCCGCCCACCTTGACCTGCGACAGGATCGACTGCGGCAGAGCCGGCAGCGAGCCGGAGATGCAGATCACATCGTACGGCGCCGCGGCGGCCCAGCCGTCGGCGGCATTGCCTTCGGCGACGTCGACATTGGTGACGCCGGCGTTGGCCAGGTTGGTGCGGGCCAGCTCGACCAGCTCGGGCACGATGTCCACGGTCAGCACGTGGCGCGCGCGGTTGGCCAGCAGGGCGGCCATGTAGCCGGAGCCCGCGCCGATTTCCAGCACGTTTTCATGCTTGCGCACGGCCAGGTCCTGCAGGATGCGGGCTTCGACCCGCGGCGGCAGCATGTTCTGCCCGGCGGGCAGCGGAATCTCCATGTCGACGAACGCCAGCGAGGCGTACGCGGCCGGGACGAACTGCTCCCGCTTGACCACCGCCAGCAGGTCCAGGATTTCCTGGTCCAGCACGTCCCACGGGCGGATTTGCTGTTCGATCATGTTGAATCGGGCTTTTTCGAGATCCATCTTGCCATTCCTTACCAAGGCCAACCGCTGTCGTTCTGTGCGCCGGCCGCGCGGTGCCCACGGCCGGACAGTCTTGTCTAACCCGCTATTTTAACCTTGCGGGCGCCGTCGGGTTCATTCCGCGCTGGCCTCCGTGGGCCCCGGCAATTCCTGCGTGGCCGGACGGGCGGGTGCGGCCGCGGCGGGGCTTGGTGACGGCGCGGCCGCCTTGCCTTGCCACAGCCGGCGCAACCACGCCCCGAAATCGTCAAGATACGTATAGATCACAGGCACCACCACCAGCGTCAGGATCGACGAGGTAATGATCCCGCCGATCACCGTCTGGCCCATCGGCGCGCGCTGCTCGGCGCCTTCGCCCAGGCTGAAGGCCAGCGGCACCATGCCGAAGATCATCGCCAGCGTGGTCATCAGGATCGGGCGCAGGCGCACGCGCGCCGCTTCCACCAGCGCGGCCTCGCGCGACAACGGCTGGCGGCCGTCGGCGCCATCGACGTGGCCCTGCCGCGCCTGGTTTGCAAAGTCCACCAGCAGGATCGCATTCTTGGTCACCAGCCCCATCAGCATGATGAAGCCGATGATCGAGAACATATTCAGCGTCGAGCGGAACAGCAGCAGTGCCGCGAACACGCCCACCAGCGTCAGCGGCAGCGAGGTCATGATCGCGATCGGCTGGAAGAAGCTGGCGAACTGCGACGCCAGGATCATGTAGATGAAGATCACCGCCAGCGCCAGCGCCGACACGGCGTAGCCGAAGGACTCGTTCATCGACTTGGTCGAGCCGCCGAAACGGTACTTGTAGCCCGCCGGCCAGTTCATGCCGTCCAGCGTGGCCTTGACGTCGCGCGCCACCTCGCCGGCCGAGCGGCCGGCGACGTTGGCGGTCAGCTCGACCTCGCGGTTCAGGTCGCGCCGGCTGATCTGGTTGGCGCCGGTGGTCGGCACCAGCTCGGCGATCTGGCGCAGCGGCACCATCTTCGGCGAGCCGTCGGCGTTGGCCTGGCTGCTGGCGATCATGAGCGCGCTCAGGTCGGCCATGCCGGTGCGGGCGTCCCGGGGCAGGCGCACGCGCACGTCGTAGTTCTCGTCATCGGGGGCGCGCCACGAGCTGATGGCATCGCCCGCCAGCAGCGGGCGCAGGGCGTTGCCGATCTGCGCCACGCCCACGCCCAGGTCCGAGGCCAGCTCGCGGCGGATGCGGATCTCGATGGTGGGACGGTCGTCCTTCATGCTCGAATCCAGGTCGGCCAGGCCGGGGATCGCCCGCATGCGCTTGCTGGCCTCCTGCGACAGCCGGCGCAGCTCGTTGAGGTCGTCGCCCTGGATCGAAACCTGGATCGCCTTCTGGCCACCGGCGCCGTCGGGCATGCCGACCATGGTCAGCGTGATGCCCGCAATGCCGGCCAGCCGCTCGCGGATCAGCGGGTTGAGCTGCGCGGTCGAGAGCTTGCGTGCGCGCCGCTCGGTCAGGCGCACCGAGACCAGCGCGTTGTTGCGGCCCGAGGCGTTGCCCGAGTTGATGGTGGCGTAGGTGTAGGCGACTTCCGGGAAGGATTTCAGCGCGGTTTCCACCTGCCGCACCTTGGCCTCGGTGATTTCGATTGACGTGCCCACCGGCGTGGTGAACCCGACCTGCGTCTCGCCCAGGTCCGCGTTGGGCACGAATTCCGTGCCGATCAGCGGCACCAGCGCAAAGCTGCCGAAGAACGTCACCGCCGCGATGATCGCGGTCGCCATCCGGTGCTTCAGCGCCCAGCCCAGCATCGCGGCATAGCCGTCGCCAAGCCGGTCCATGCGCGCCGAGAACCAGTCCAGCATCCGGCCGATGGTGCGTCCGTACCAGCTCTTCTTGTTGCCGGTGCCGTGCAGGTCGGGATCGTGCCAGACCGACGACAGCATCGGGTCCAGCGTGAACGAGACGAACATCGAGATCAGCACGGCAGCCACCACCGTAATGCCGAACTGGTGGAAGAAGCGCCCGATGATCCCGCCCATGAAGCCCACCGGCAGGAACACCGCCACGATCGAGAAGGTGGTGGCCAGCACCGCCAGCCCGATCTCGTTGGTGCCGTCCAGCGCCGCGCTGCGGTGGTCCTTGCCCATCAGGTTGTGGCGCACGATGTTCTCGCGCACCACGATGGCATCGTCGATCAGCAGGCCCACGCACAGCGACAGCGCCATCAGCGTGATCACGTTGAGCGTGAAGCCGCACATGTACATCACGCCGAAAGTGCCGATCAGCGCGATCGGCAGCGTCAGGCCGGTGATGACCGTGCTGCGCCACGAGCCGAGGAACAGGAACACGATCGCCACCGTCAGGAACGCGCCTTCCAGCAGCGTGGAGCGCACCTCCTTCACGCTGCTGCGGATGCCGCGCGCGGTGTCGTTGACCACGTTGAGCTGCACGCCGGCAGGCACCAGCTTGCGCACCTCATCGGTCATGCGCACCAGGCCGTCGACGGTATCGACGGTGTTCTGGCCCTGCGCCTTCACCACCGACAGGAAGAGGGCGCGCTTGCCATCGAGCAGCGCCAGGCTTTCCTGTTCTTCCTGCCCGTCGCGCACGTCGGCGATCTCGCCCAGCGTGACCGGCTGGCCGGCGCGGCGCGCCACGATGATCTTGCGGAAGGCGTCGGGCGTGGGCACGCGGCCCTTGATCTGCACCACGGTCTCGGTGGACGAGGACCGCAACTCGCCCGCGGGCAGCTCCTGGTTCTCGTTGCGGATCGCGTTCATTACCTGGTCGACGCCGATACCCAGCGCTTCCAGCTGCGCGGGACGGATGCGGATCTCGACCTCGCGCTTGGTGCCGCCGACGAGATTGATCGCACCCACGCCGCGCACCGTTTCCAGCCGCTTGCGTACGATCTGGTCTGCGATGGTGGTCAGCTCGCGCTGGCTGCGGTTGGCGCCCGGGGCATTGGACACCGACAGGTAGAAGATCGGCGCGTCGGACGGGTCGTAGCGCAGCACGCGCGGATCCTTGACCTCGTCGCGGAACTGCGGCCGGATCAGCGCGATCTTGTCGCGCACATCCTGCGCGGCCTGGCCGACATCGACGCTGAGGTCGAACTTGATGACGACGACCGAGGTGCCCTGGTACGAGTGCGAGAAGATCTCGTCGATGCCGGAGATGGTGTTGACGATCTCCTCGACCTTGCGCGTGACGTCGGATTCCACCGATTCCGGCGCGGCGCCCGGGTATTCGGTCTGTACCACCACCACCGGGAAGGTGATATCGGGGAACTGGTCGACCGGCAGGCGCTGGTAGGAGAACAGCCCGACCACGATGAAGGCCATCATCATCATGGTGGCCAGCACCGGGTTGCGGATGGACAGGCGAGTGAACCACATGGGGCGCGTTCCGGTTCGTGGCTAAGCGTCAGGCCTTCACGCTTTCACGTCTTTCACGTCTTTCACGCGCCGCACCTGGCTGCCGCTGCGCAGCGTGCCGAGGTTGGTGCGCACGATCTCGGTGCCGGCCTCGAGACCGGAGACGATCTCCACCATCCCGCTGCCTTCGTCGCGCACGCCCAGCTGCACCGGGCGCTCGGCCAGCACGTCCTTGTCGATGGCATAGACGAAGGCACGCTCGCCTTCCATGCGCACGGCCGAGGCCGGCACCGCCACCACGCCGGACCGCTGCCCCAGCACCAGCGCGCCGCGCGCGAACATGCCGGCGCGCAGCTTCGCGTCGGCATTTTCCACACGCACATAGACCATGATGCTGCGGGTGCCCTGCATGACGGCCGGGTTGATCCGCACCAGCTTGCCGGTAAAGCGCCCGGCGCCTTCCACGTCGAGCTCGACCGCCTGGCCGGCGCTGGCGCGCGCCACGTCGGCCATCGGCACCGGCGCCTCCAGTTCCAGCACGCGCAGGTCGACCACGTCGACCAGGCGCGTATCCGGCGACACCTTCTCGCCCGGCTGCACCGCGCGCGCGGCGACCATGCCGTCGAGCGGGGCCTTGACCACGGTGTCGGCCAGCGCCTTCTGCGCCACCGCCAGGCCGCCCTGGGCGGCATCGAGATTGGCGCGGGCCACGTCGAGGTCGGACTGGAACTTGTCGAACGCGGTCTTCGAGATAAAGCCCTTGCCGACCAGCTCGCGGTTGCGCTCCCAGGTCTGGCGCGAGTTCTGGAACTGGCCCTGCATGGCCAGCATCTGCCCGCGCGCCTGCGCCACCCTGGCCTCGTACTCGGTCGGGTCGATGCGCGCGATCACCTGTCCGGCGCGTACCGGCTCGCCTTCGCGCACCAGCACCTGCTGCACCTCGCCCGAGACCTTGGCCTTGACCGATGCCTGGTTCAGCGCGCGCAGGCTGCCCGACAGCGGCAGCGACACCTGCAGGTCCTGGCGGCCCACGTTGAAGAGGTCGGCCTGCAGGAACTCCACCACGTTCGCGGCGGCCTGTACTGGCGCTTGCGGCTGGCGCGCGCTGCCGGCCTTGCGCACGGCGGCCACGGCGCTCAGCACCACGATGACGCAGGCTACGGCGATGAGCAGGGTCTTTCGTTTCATGTCGGCTTTCGCGGGCGCGTGCCCGGGTCGTTGGCGGCATCGCCGTCCGCACTGCCGTCAGCACCGTCAGCACCGCCGTCCGCATCCCCGCCGCCTTGCGCCAGCATCTCGTCGCGGATGCGCTCCCACACGTAGGGGCCTTGCTGCGGCGGCAGCGGGCGCTCGCGCGCCTCGCCGGTAGTCAGGCCGAACAGCAGCGTCTCGAGCAGATGGTCGAGGAAGACCTCGGGGTCGATGTCCTTTTCGGAGGTGGCGCGCATGGCGCGCTGCCACAGCATCAGGAACACCAGCGGGGCGCAGATCACCGTGGTGGTGGGGTTGGCCGGCACCGGGCGGAACTCGCCGCGCGCCACGCCGCGCGCCAGCACTTTGGCGAACAGTTCGTCGCCCGGCCTCATCACCTCTTCGTTGTAGAAGCGGGCGATGTCGGGAAAGTTGGCCGACTCGGCCATGATCAGCTTGGTGATCCCTGCCACCGGCGTGGCGCCGATCAGCCCCCACCAGCCGCGCAGCAGTTCGCGCAGCAGTTCCGGGGTGCTGCCCTCGTAGCGGTCGACCAGCTCGGTGCCGCGCGACAGGGCCGGGACCAGGTTCTCACGCACCACGGATTTGAACAGTTCTTCCTTGTTGGCGAAGTACAGGTAGACCGTGCCCTTGGACACACCCGCGGCCGCCGCCACGTCTTCCAGGCGCGTGGCCGCGTAGCCACGCTCCACGAACAGGTCGAGCGCCGCCGCGACCAGCTCCTGCGGGCGCGCGGCCTTGCGCCGGCTCCAGCGCGGCGCATCGGCATCCTTGTGCGGTTCGACGGGTGTTTTCACGGGTGTCTTGCGAGGACTGCGGGGCACGGTGGGGTGGGGCGGGATGTTAATAACTTGTGGGTCAGTAATGTAGAGTAGCGCCATGTGAGGGTCAAGCGCGGCCGGGGCGGGCTAGGGTACGCACCGAGGCTAATCCGAGACATGTGATGCCGGGGGCGCGCATGGCGGCCCTTACGGAGCCAGCCGGTTCGATCGCGCACGCGGCGTTTTCCTTTTCTTACAGGAGGATGGCGGCGCTTCGGGCACAATGGCGCCTTGATGTCAGCCGCCTGGCTTGCCATGCCCTGCCACGGCCTCCCTGAACCATTGCGATGAGTTGCCGGTCACACCTTTCCTGCCGCGCTGGCTGCGGCGCCTGTTGCATTGCCCCGTCGATTGCCTCGGCCCTGCCGGGCATGCCCCAGGGCAAGCCAGCGGGCGTGCCGTGCGCGCAGTTGCTGCCCGACATGCGCTGCGCGGTGTTCGGCCGCCCTGACCGGCCGGCGTTCTGCGCCGGCCTGAAGCCCTCGGCGGAAATGTGCGGCGACTCGCGCGAAGCCGCGCTGCGCTGGCTGACCCGACTCGAAATCCTGACCGCGCCACAGGCCACGCCTGCAAGGCCCGGCTCGCGCGGGTGACGCCTGCCATAGTGCCGGCACGCCCGCCCAACTCCTGAACTCGGAGGCAACATGATCCGGACTTCCCGACGGCGCTGGCTGGCCGTCGCTGGCGCCACCGCGCTGGCCGCCGGCCTCGCCGCCTGCGGCGCGTTCCGCAACGAGTACACGTTCTCGCAAAGCCAGCTGCAGGCCGCGCTGGAGCGCAAGTTCCCGTTTAACAAGCGCTATATGGAGCTGTTCGACATCCAGCTCACCAATCCGCAACTGACGCTGGACCCGGTGCGCAACCGCGTCAACGTGCAATTCGACGCCGTCATCGACAACAAGCTGTTCTTCCGCCAGGCGCTGACGGGGCGCTTCGCGCTGGACAGCGGGCTGCGCTATGACGCGCCGACGCGCTCGGTGGTACTGCAGGACCCTGAAGTGCGGCGTTTCGACGTGCAGGGCATGCCGGCGCAGTTCTCGCGCCAGCTCAATGCGCTGGGTGGCATCCTGGCCGAGCAGCTGCTGCAGGACTATCCGCTCTATACGTTCCGGGAAGACCAGCTGCGCGTTGCCGGCACGCAGGTCGAGCCCGGTACAATCACCGTTTTGCCTGACGGCATCAACGTCAAGGTCAACCGCCCCTGATCGCCCTCGGGTAGCCGGGCGCTCGAACAACAAACCAGGCGGTCCGGCGCATGCCGGGCAACGCCGATGACAACGTTTCTCCGTTCCGCATGGAAATCGCACTTGCCCTGAAAGCCGTGATCCTCGGCATTGTCGAAGGACTGACCGAGTTCCTTCCCATCTCGAGTACCGGCCACCTGATCCTGGCGGGCCAATTGCTCGACTTCAACGACGAAAAGGGCAAGATCTTCGAGATCGTGATCCAGTTCGGCGCCATCCTGGCAGTCTGCTGGGAATTCCGTGCCCGCATCGGCAGCGTGGTGCGCGGGCTGGGCTCAGAGCCGAAGGCGCAGCGCTTTGCCATCAACGTGGTGATCGCGAGCGCGCCGGCGATCATCCTGGCCTTTATCTTCGGCAAATGGATCAAGGCCCACCTGTTCAACCCGATCTCGGTGGCGCTGGCCTTTATCGTCGGCGGCGTGGTGATCCTGCTGGCCGAATGGCGCGACGCGCGCCGCGGCACGGTCTCGCATCCGCAGGGCAATGCGCTGCTGGAGGCGGCCAAGGCGGGCGCGCCGCGCATCGAATCGGTCGACGACCTGAACTGGGGCGATGCCCTCAAGGTGGGCCTGGCGCAGTGCTTCGCGCTGGTGCCGGGCACCTCGCGCTCGGGTGCCACCATCATCGGCGGCATGCTGTTCGGGCTGTCGCGGCAGGTGGCGACGGAGTTTTCGTTCTTCCTCGCGATCCCGGTGATCTTTGGCGCGACGGTCTATGAGCTGTACAAGGCGCGTGCGCTGCTGGACGCGGACGACCTCGGCGTCTTCGCGGTCGGCTTTGTCTTCGCCTTCCTGTCTGCGTTCCTGTGCGTGCGCTGGCTGCTGCGTTTTGTCGCCACGCACGATTTCAAGCCGTTTGCGTGGTATCGCATTGCGTTCGGCATCGTGGTCCTGTTCACCGCCTACTCCGGCCTGGTGTCCTGGCACGCGTAAGCGGGGCGAACATCCGGACAACAAAAAAGCGTGGCACTTGCCACGCTTTTTGTTTGTGCCTTGCGGCTGCGCTCAGGCCCGCTCAGGCCCGCTTAGGCCCGCTTGCGGAACACCACGTCCCACACCCCGTGCCCGAGCCGCACGCCGCGGCGCTCGAACTTGGTCACCGGACGGTAGTCCGGCCGCTCGGAAAAGCCATCCGCCGCGCCGGAGGTGTTCTCCAGCAGCGGTTCACCCGCCAGCACCTCGACCATCTGGTGCGCGTACTCTTCCCAGTCGGTCGCGCAGTGGATATAGCCACCGGGCTTCAGCCGCGCCGCCAGCAGCTTCACCAGCGGCGGCTGCACCAGCCGGCGCTTGTTATGGCGCTTCTTGTGCCACGGGTCCGGGAAATAGATATGCACGCCGTCCAGGCTGTCGTCGGTCAGCATATGGGCGATGACCTCGACCGCGTCGTGCTGCAGGATGCGGATGTTCTCCAGCCCGCGCTCGTCGATCAGCTTGAGCAGGGCGCCCACGCCGGGCTCATGCACCTCGCAGCCCAGGAAATTGTCCTGCGGGCGCAACCCGGCGATATGCGCGGTGGTCTCGCCCATGCCGAAGCCGATCTCCAGGATCGACGGCGCCTTGCGGCCGAACGTGGCTTCCCAGTCCAGCGGCTGCGGCGCGTACGGCACCAGCATGCGCGGGCCGACCTCGTCGATGGCGCGCTGCTGACCGGTCGACGTCCGCCCGGCACGGCGCACGAACGAGCGGATGCGGCGCGGATGCGCAACGCCTTCGGGGTCGGCAGGGGAAGGGGCGGACGGCTGCTGGGCGTTGTCCACCGGCGTGGCGTCATCGGCCGGCGTCGGTCCGGTGCTGGGATCTTGGGGAAGCATGGCAACAAAAAAGCCGCCGGGCAGATCACCGTAACAGTGTCAACGGTGGCAAAGGCGGCTTGTCTCGACTTGAGGTGGAGCGGGCGATGGGAATCGAACCCACGTCTTTAGCTTGGGAAGCTAAGGTAATGGCCATTATACGACGCCCGCGGAGCCGTGATTCTATGCGGGATCGGCAAGGGAGCGCAAGTCGGCGGCATGCCGGGCTGGAATCAAGGTGTCTTTTGTGCCACTCCCGCTTTGGGCGGTGCGTGGCGCCCGCTGCGGCGTATAGTGGCTGGCACGCTGGCCTGCCGCCATACGGCCTTCGGTGACTACCACTCGCAACGTCAGGACGCCCCCACCTTGACCACGGACTTTTACGGCCGCTTTGAAGCGGAATGCCTGCCCCGCATCGTCGATGCCATCGGCAAGCAGCACCGGCGCGTGCAGCTGCATGCCTTGCCCGCCGAGGCCCCGAACCGCCCGCCGCGTCTGCGCATGACGGGCGACGGGCCGGCTGAATTGCGGCGCCATGCGCATCCGCTCGACGTCACGCTGGCGTGGGATGGGCTGGAGGTGCAGCGGCTGTTTGGCGCCGGAGGCGAGGCGCGCTTTGCCGGCTACCTGGCGGCGCTGCCGGGCAAGCTGCGCGCGTGGCAGGAGCCGCGCGGCATCGATTTTGGCTCGCTGTCGCAGACGGATCCGGCCATCCTGATCGGCGGGCTGGATTTCGAGCGCTGAGCTGCCGCCCGGGCGTTACGGCGTTACGGCGTTACGGCTCAGCCAGTCACGCGCAGGCGGCACACGGCGCTTTCTGACTGGCCCGGTGCCAGCCAGCGCAGCCCCTGGCCGTGGTGGATCGCATCGGGCAATCCCACCCACGGTTCCACGCAATAAAAGTCAGACTGTTCGCTTTCGGACCACGTCGTAACGGCGTGCCAGCGCACGCTGCCGGCAACCTCGAGTTCGAAGGCGATGGTGCGCGCCGGCATCGACAGCATGGCGCCGGCAGCGCCGCGGAAGACGTGGTAGGTGTCCTGCAGGCGCGGGTCGTCGAGCCGGTAGGCGGGCTCGCCCGCGTCGGCCGGACCCGGCCCGCCGTCGGGCAACTGGCGCACGCGACCGGCGGGCGGCAAGGCCAGCTTCGACGCGGCACGCTGCGCATGCGGCAGCGCAAAGTAGAAGTGGTGGCCGGGATAGCAGGGCAGCGGCTGGTCCCCGGTGTTGGTGGTGCGCAGCGTAACTTCCAGGCCGTCGGGCAGCAGCGCGTACACCGCGTCGAACACGAAGGCATAGGGGTAGCCTTGCCGCGTCTGCGCGCTGTCGCGCAGCGTCATGGTGATCGACCCGGCTGCATCGGTGGCGCCGGCTTCGAATGGCAGGTCGCGCGCAAAGCCATGCTGCGCCAGCGCGTGCACGGTGCCTTGCCGGTCGCGCCAATGCCCGGCGACGCAATCGACGAAGTGCCGGCCGATAAACGGGAACAGCAGCGGATTGCCCCCGCGCACCTTGGCCGGGCGGCTCCAGTCGGCGTTGTCGGGCCAGTAGAGAATGTCCTCGCCGCGGTGCACCCAGCGCGCCAGGCGCCCGCCGTATTGCGGGGCGAGCAGCAGGAAGTTGTCGGCATCGCCGACCCGGACCAGCGTCTGGCCCTGGAAGTCTTGTGTCTGGAGCAATGGCATGGTGTTCCTGGGCGCCGTGGCGGCGCGAGCAGCCGCCATGATAAGCCAGCGCGATGCCAGGCCGTGACCACCCGAAGACTCAGCTACTGGTGTAGATGGTATTGCGCACCAGCGGGTACACCTGCGTTTCCCAGCGCTTGCCGTTGAACACGCCATAGTGGCCGACCCCGGTTTGCACGTGATGCATCCGCATGTAAGGCCGCAGGCTCGGGCAGAGGTCCTGCGCCGCCATGGTCTGGCCGATGGCGCAGATGTCGTCGCGCTCGCCCTCGACCGTGAGCAGCGCGGTGCGGCGGATGGCGCGCGTGCGCACGCGGCGTCCGGCGACGTCGAGCAGCCCCTGCGCCAGCAGGAAGCGCTGGAATACCAGGCTGACGGTCTCCAGGTAGAACTCCGCCGTCAGGTCCATGGTGGCGAAGTATTCGACATAGAAGTCGCGGATGGCGTCGGCCTTGTCGTGCTCGCCGCGCTCGCGATAGGCGTAGAGGTCGCGCAACGCCTGCTCATGACGCTCCAGGTTCATGCTCATGAACGCCAGCAGCTGCACATGGCCAGGGTAGACGCGCCGCATGCCGCCGGCGAAGCGCAGCGGCACCATGCCGATCAGCGTGCGCTCGAACCAGTCGAGCGGCTGGCTGATGGCCAGTTCGTTGACTTTGGTCGGATTGACGCGCGCGTCGATCGGGCCGGCCATCAGCGTCAGGCTGGGCGGCTGGGCGGGATCGCCGTCCTCGGCCATGATGGCCGCCGCCGCCAGTGCAGCCACGGTAGGCTGGCACACCGCCACGACGTGCGTGCCGCCGCCGAGCGCCTGCAGGAAGTGGATCAGGTGCTGCACGAATTCATCGAAGCCGAAGCGCCCGGCCACCAGCGGGATATCGCGCGGATTGTGCCAGTCGGTGATATAGACGTCGTGGTCGGCCAGCATGGTCTGCGCGGTGCCGCGCAACAAGGTGGCAAAGTGGCCGGACATCGGCGCCACCAGCAGCACGCGCGGCTGGCCGCCGATGCCCTGGCGGCGGAAGTGCAGCAGGGAGCAGAATGGCGTGCGCAGCACCACTTCCTCGGTGACCGGCACCGGCCGGCCGGCGACCATCGCGCTGTCGATGCCGAAGGCCGGGCGATGGTGGGTCAGGCGCCCGAGCGCGATGATCTCGCAGGCGGCGCGCAGCGTGCGTACGGTATCGAAGCCGCTCGCCCTGGGTTGGGCGGCCAGCGTTGCCGCGGCCAGTTCCGCCAGCGTGCATGCCGGCAGTATGATGTCCGCGTAGGTCTGGTACGCGTAATACAGCATGACTGGGCCCCCGTGGTTCTGGTGTCCCCAACCCGCAATATATATGCCATTTGCGCGCGCTTGGCATGCGCTTTGCGCGGTGCCACGCGCAAGGCAGCGATGCCTGCGCAAAGTTATGCAAGCTGCCCCCGCCGCAGCGGCCAAGCATCGTTTCATGATGGTTGCCGGGGGCGCAGGCATCAGACTGGTGCCCAATGGTACGAACGGTACGAACGGTGCCGCACCAGTGCACCGTCCAAGTGCGCCGCTAAGGAGGCGTGATGAGCAAGACCACACTCACTATCAGCAGCAAGACCTATTCGTCGTGGTCGCTGCGCGGCTGGCTGCTGGCCCGCTTTGCCGGCCTGGAGTTCGAAGAAGTGCTGGTCCCGCCGGACGATGCCGCCGCCCGCGCCGAAATCCTGCTGCTGTCGCCGTCAATCCTGGTGCCCTGCCTGCGCCACCAGGGCGTGACGGTCTGGGACACGCTCGCCATCGCCGAATACCTGAACGAGATCCGTCCCAAGGCCGGCCTGTTGCCCGAAGACCGCGCCGCGCGCGCGCACTGCCGCGCCATCTGCGGCGAGATGCACTCCGGGTTTGCGGCGATGCGCTCGGCGCTGCCGATGAACCTGAAGGGGAATTTCCCGGGGATGAAGGTGTGGTCGCGCGCGCAGGCGGACATCGACCGCATCACGGCCATCTGGACCGAGTGTCTGACGCGCTACGGCGGGCCTTACCTGTTTGGCTCGCGCACCATGGCCGACGCCATGTACGCGCCGGTGGTGACGCGCTTTGTCACCTACGGCGTGATGCTCGACCCGGAGCCGGTTTCCTACTGCAAGCAGATCCTGGCGATGCCGGAGCTGCAGGAGTGGATTGCGGCGGCGCGCGCGGAACCCGACGAGATCAGCGAGCTGGACGTCGAGTTCTAGCCGCCGCCGCTGCCTACGCCGTGGCGGACTCGGCTTGCCGCGCCTGCAGGAAACGCGCGGCGTAGCCGAAGTACCAGTCGAGCGTATCCGGGTTGGCCATGGCATCGCGGTTGGCGATGCTGGCCGGCGCGTGGCCGAGCAGCAGCTTCTTGATCGGCACTTCCATCTTCTTGCCCGACAGCGTGCGCGGCACGCCCGGCACCTGCACGATCTCGTTGGGCACGTGGCGCGACGAAAGCGCCTCGCGGATGCGCGCGCGCAGGGTGTCGCGCAGTGCGTCGTCGAGCATCAGCCCTTCGCGTAGTACCACGAACAGCGGCATGTAGGACTCTCGTCCCAGGTATTCCAGGTCGACCACCATGCTGTCGAGCACTTCCGGCAGGTCTTCCACCACGCGGTACAGCTCGCTGGTGCCCATGCGGATGCCGTGTCGGTTGATGGTGGCGTCCGAACGCCCGTAGATCACCGCGCCGCCGCGCGGCGTGATCCTGATCCAGTCGCCATGCCGCCAGGCGCCGGGATAGGTGTCGAAATAGCTGTCGCGGTAGCGCTTGCCGTCGGCATCGCCCCACAGGAAGAGCGGCATCGACGGCATCGGCTCGGTGCAGACCAGCTCGCCGACCTGGTTAGTCAGCGCCTGCCCGTTGTCGTCGAACGCCTGCACCTTGGCGCCCAGGCAGCGGCACTGCATCTCGCCCGAATAGACCGGCAGCAGCGGGCAGCCCGCCACGAACGAGCCGGCAAAGTCGGTGCCGCCCGACATCGGCACCAGCCAGATGTCTTCGCGCACGTGGCGGTAGATCCAGTCGTAGGCCTCGACCGGCAGCGGCGAGCCGGTCGAGCCCAGGCCGCGCAGCCGCGACAGGTCGGCGATGCGCGCCGGCTCGATGCCCGCCTTCATGCAGCTGGTGAAGAACGCCGCGCCGGCCCCGAACATGGTCACGCCGGCATCGTCGACAAAGCGCCACAGCACGCCGGCGTCGGGCCAGGCCGGGTTGCCGTCATAGAGTGCGATGGTGGTGCCGAGCAGCAGGCCGGCGACCTGCGCGTTCCACATGATCCAGCCGCTGCTGCTGTACCAGTGGAAGACGTCGTCCGGGCCGAGGTTGTTGTGGAACGCCATCAGCTTGAGCTGCTCGATGACGATGCCGCCGTGGCCATGCACGATCGGCTTGGGCATGCCGGTGGTGCCGGAGGAGTAGACGATCCACAGCGGATGGTCGAATGGCACCGGCTCGATGGCCAGCGGCACGTCGTGCGCGAGCACGTCCGGCCATGCATGGGTGCGTATGCCGGAAGGCGCGGGTACGCTCGCGCCGACTTGCGGCACCAGCACCAGGTCGGTCAGCGAGGGCAGGGCGGCTACCAGGTCCGCCAGCACCGGCCCGCGCTCGTAGACCTTGCCGCCATAGCGGTAGCCGTCGACGGCGATCAGCACCTTCGGCCCGATCTGGCGGAAGCGGTCGATCACCGCCACCTGGCCCATGTCGGGCGCGCAGCCGGACCAGACCGCGCCCAGGCTGGCGGTGGCCAGGAAGGCGACGATGGTGGCGGGGATATTGGGCAGGTAGCCGGCGACGCGATCGCCGCGCTGCACGCCCATCTGGCGCAGCGCATACGCCAGCGAGGCGACCTGCGCTTCGAGCGTGGTCCAGCTGAGTTCGGCCAGCGGCTGCGCTTCGCCGGCATAGCGGATGGCGGAGCGCTCGCGGGCCGCGCCCGTGCTGGCGTGGCGGAACACCTGCTGCACGTAATTCAGCGTGGCGCCCTCGAACCAGCGCGCGCCCGGCATGGTGCGCCGGTCCAGCACCTGCGCCGCGGGCGTGTCGAAATGGACGTCGAAGTAGGCGCGCACCGCGTCCCAGAAGGCTTCCAGCTCGGTGACGGACCACTGCCACAGGCTGTCGTAGTCGTCAAAGGCGAGGCCGCGCTCGGCGCGCAGCCAGCGCATGAAGGCGGCGATCTGGCTGCTGTCGCGGAACGCCCCGGACGGCGTCCACATCAGGTTCCCTTCGGTCAAAGGGGCAGTGCTGCTCATGTCTCCTCCTTGGGCCCGTCTGTCGCGGGTATCGGATGGTGGGTGATGGGGATCCCGGGCGCCTGTGGCGGCACCCGGGCATCAGCGTGACATGATAGCCGGGGATGGGGACGGTTGCCGGTCAGGTGCCCGCCGGCCGGTCGAACAGGCTTTCCCACATGGTGTCAACCCTGGCCTTGACCGCCGCGTCCATGGAGATCGGCGTACCCCATTCGCGCGTGGTCTCGCCGGGCCACTTGTCGGTGGCGTCGATGCCCATCTTGGAACCCAGGCCCGACACCGGGGAGGCGAAGTCCAGGTAGTCGATCGGCGTGTTGTCGACCAGCACCGTGTCGCGGCTGGGGTCGACGCGCGTGGTGATGGCCCAGATCACTTCCTTCCAGTCGCGCACGTCGACATCGTCGTCGACCACGACGATGAATTTCGTATACATGAACTGGCGCAGGAAGCTCCATACCCCGAACATCACGCGCTTGGCATGGCCGGCGTACTGCTTCTTCATGCGCACCAGCGCCATGCGGTAGCTGCAGCCTTCCGGCGGCAGGTAGAAGTCGGTGATTTCCGGGAACTGCTTTTGCAGCAGCGGCACGAACACCTCGTTCAGCGCCACGCCCAGCACGGCGGGCTCGTCGGGCGGCTTGCCGGTGTAGGTGGAGTGGTAGATCGGGTCGCGCCGCATGGTGATGCGGTCGATGGTGAACACCGGGAACCAGTCCTGCTCGTTGTAGTAGCCGGTGTGGTCGCCGAACGGGCCTTCCAGCGCATGCTGGTAGCCGGACGGGTGGTTCGGGTCCGGCTGGATATGGCCTTCCAGCACGATCTCGGCCGACGCCGGCACGCTTAGTTCGGACAGGGTCGGCGTCACGCAGCCGGCCAGCGCGGTGCGGCTGCCGCGCAGCAGGCCGGCGAACTGGTACTCGGACAGCGTATCGGGCACCGGCGTCACCGCGCCGAGGATGGTGGCGGGGTCGGCGCCCAGCGCCACCGCGATCGGGAACGGCTTGCCGGGGTTGGCCAACGCATGCTCGCGGAAGTCGAGCGCGCCGCCGCGATGCGCCAGCCAGCGCATGATGACCTGGTTGCGGCCGATCACCTGCTGGCGGTAGATGCCAAGGTTCTGGCGCTTCTTGTGCGGTCCCTTGGTGACGACCAGGCCCCAGGTGATCAGCGGCGCGGCGTCGCCGGGCCAGCAGGTCTGGATCGGCAGGCGCGCCAGGTCGACGTCATTGCCTTCCCAGACCACCTCCTGGCAGGCCGGGCTGCTGACGCGCTTTGGTGCCATATCCCACACAGATTTGGCGAGCGTAAACAGCTTGCCCGCTTCGCGCAGTCCGCGCGGCGGCTCGGGTTCCTTCAGGGCTGACAGCACGCGGCCGATGTCGCGCAGGTCTTCCATCGATTCGGCGCCCATGCCGAGCGCGACCCTGTGTGTCGTACCGAACAGATTGGCCAGTACCGGGACGCTATAGATACTGTCACCGGCCGCCGCGCCGGCGGGCCGTTCGAACAGCACGGCGGGGCCGCCGGCACGCAGCAGCCGGTCGCAGACCTCGGTCATTTCCAGGTTGGGCGAGACCGGGCGGGAGATGCGGCGAAGTTCGCCCATCTGCTCGAGTTGGCCGATAAAGTCGCGCAAGTCTTTGTATTGCATAGTGAATTCGGTTTGGCGCGGGCCGTGTGCGGCCGGCGCAAGGCGGCATCCAAGTCGGTGACGATACACATACACCGGCGCCCCGGCAAAAAAATCAGCAAATCGGGGTGGGGGAAATTGTAAGTTTTTTGTCGTCGCAGGCGCGGCGTCAAGGTCTGCGAGGCTAGGCCAGGACTACGTTTGCGGGTCCCCGAGTGATGCGGGCACGACAAGATAAGGCTTGTTACAAATAACCAAAAGTAGTGTGAATCGTTATTCTTATTCTTGACGAGGTATAACACCGTTCCTACAATCCGGTCTTGCTGATGGAGTGTTGCGTTGCAACATAAATTTCACCCTTGTGTCAAGGGGTGCACATAGAAAAAGTGCGGGGGGATCGCACGATTCGCTCCAGTCAGATCGAACAGACCGAGGTTACCGGCCCGATGCAATAGCGGGCCGAGGCGGTTGCCTCCGGCAGGGAGCCGGAGCGTTTTACGGTTGTCGAGATAAGTCGTGGCAGGGTGGGCTCCCCCAGAGTCGACCCTGTTTCCAGTTGGGCGCATGGGGAGCGCCTGCCAACAGATGCTTGGCTGTCACTGCTAGACGGCGCGGCATCCTTACTTGAGTACGTTGAGATCGGGCGTATGCCGCAGTCTGGCATGCGAAGCGGGCAACGGATGGAGGTAAGCATGAGCGGTTGGAAAACCCTTCATCTTCCCGGCATCGGACGCGCCTTGCAGGTTCGCCTCCGACAGCCGGTACCCGGAGTGAGTCGGGCGTTGCAGGTCCGTCTCGCGCATCCGGTCGCGGGCCGCGCCTTGCGCGGTGGCCGCACAACGCTGAAGTACGCGCTGAACAGCCTTGGCGTGGTCGCGGTCGTCTCGGCCGTGTCGCTGTGGCTGAGCCAGGAATGGCGCACCACGCTGGCGGCACTGCTGGCTGGCGACGAAGCACCGGCGGTGCTGGTCGCCGCCGCCATGCCGACGGCGGAAGCCGCGCCGGCCGTGGGCAGCGCAGCCGTGCCGGCCCTGTCGGCCGACGCCGCTGCCGCCCGTCTGGCACGCGGCAAGGGCGGCCTGCCGACGGTTTCGGGCGTGGACGAATGGGGCCTGGCGGCGAACGCCAAGGTGCCGTCGGTCGCGCACCTGGCCGAGCGGATCCCGGTCACGCGCGTGGCGGCGGACGCCCGCAATACCGCCACGCTCGGCACCGCGCGCGAGCAGGCGGCCGTGGCCGACTACATCGCCCGCAAGTACCGCGTGGCGGCGCAGGCCACCGCGCAACTGGTCAAGGCAGCCTACCTGACCGGCCGCGAGGTCGGCATCGACCCGCTGCTGATCCTGGGCGTGATCGCGATCGAGTCCAGCTTCAACCCGTACGCCGAGAGCGGCGTGGGCGCGCAGGGCCTGATGCAGGTCATGACCAAGGTCCACCAGGACAAGTACGAGGCCGTGGGCGGCGTCGCCGCGGCGCTGAACCCGTACGCCAATATCAAGATCGGTGCGCTGGTGCTGAAGGACTGCATCGCCCGCGCCGGCTCGATCGAAGGCGGCCTGAAGTACTACGTCGGCGCCACCACGGCGACCGATGGCGGCTACGGCGCCAAGGTGCTGGCCGAGCGTGCCCGCCTGCGCCAGCTGATCGGCGTGCGCGCGGCGCCGGCTGACAACGGCAAGGCGGGTGGTGGCGGCAAGGCACCAGCCGAGCATGCCGCGCCGACCGAGAAGCTGGAAGCCAGCAACGGCTCGAACAACGCCTGAGGCTTTTGCGCCGGCTTTCCTAACAGAAAAAGCACCCCGCGGGGTGCTTTTTCTGTTTCCGGGGCCGCTGCGCTGTGCTGCCGGCTCAGCCGCGGAACAGCTTCGCCAGCCGTGCCATCGCCTCTTCGATGTTCTCGCGCGAGGTCGCATACGAGATGCGGATGTAGTCGCTGGCGGTATGCGGCCCGAAATCCTGCCCCGGCACCATCACCACGCCCGCATCGCGCAGCATCGCCTGCGTCAGCCGGTCGGCGTCGCCGGCGGCCGGGTGGTTGACGCCGCGGCAGTCGGCATAGACGTAGAAGGCGCCGTCGGGGCGCACCGGCACGTGCAGGCCCAGCGCCTCCAGCGCCGGCACGACCAGGTCGCGGCGACGGCGGAACTCGGCCTTGCGCTCGTCGTAGATTGCCAGCGCCTCGGGGGTGAAACAGGCGAGCGCCGCATACTGCGCCACGGCGGAGGCGCAGATAAAGAGGTTCTGGGCGACCTTTTCGAAGGCCTCGACCAGCGCATCCGGCACCACCAGCCAGCCCAGCCGCCAGCCGGTCATGTTGAAGTACTTGGAGAAGCTGTTCACCGTGACCACGTTGTCGTCCAGGCTCAGCGCCGAGACCGGCGCCGCGTCGTACGACAGGCCCTGGTAGATCTCGTCGACGATGGCGAAGCCATTGCGGGCGCGCACCGCCTGCAGGATGCGGCCGAGCTCGCCAGGCAGGATCGAGGTGCCGGTCGGGTTGGACGGCGTGGCCAGCAGCACGCCGCGGGTCTGCTCGCGCCAGTTGGCCTCGACCTGTGCTGCGGTGAGCTGGAAGCGCTCCGCCGGGCCGCTCGGGATCATGCGCGCCGCGCCGTCGAAGGCGGCGACGAAGTGGCGGTTGCACGGGTAGCTGGGATCGGGCATCAGCACTTCGGCGCCAATCTCGACCAGCACCGCGCACGCCAGCAGCAGCGCGCCGGAAGCGCCCGCCGTGACGATCACGCGGCGTGCCGGGATGTCCAGGCCGTAGGCCGTCTTGTAGTAGCCGGCGATGGCCTCGCGCAGCGGATGGATGCCAAGCGCACCGGTGTATTGCGTGACGCCGCGGCGCATCGCCGCCTCGGCCGCGCGCACCACCGGCTCGGCGGCGGTGAAGTCCGGCTCGCCGATGCCCATGTGCACGATATGGCGGCCGGCGCGCTCGAGCTCGGCCGCCTGCTTGGCCAGTTCCATGACGTGGAAGGCATTGATGTTGGCGACGCGGGCGGCGGTGGCAAGACGTTGCATGTCCATGGCGATGGGGAGAGAGGCGGGCGGAGCCCGTTCAGCAAAAAGAATACGTATAAACGAAAACACCCGCCGCGGCGGGTGTTTCGTCAGGTCCTGGTGCCGGCGCAAGCGCCAGCCGGATGACCGCTCAACGGCGCGCCGCGACCTCGGCCGCGCGCACCTGGGCGGCGAGCTTGTCCAGCACGCCGTTGACGTACTTGTAGCCTTCGACGCCGCCAAAGGTCTTGGTCAGCTCGACCGCTTCGTTGATCACGACCTTGTATGGGATGTCGAGGCAGTGCACCAGCTCGTAGCTGCCGACCAGCAGCGCGGCGCGCTCCACCGGCGACAGCTCGTCCACGGTGCGGTCCAGGAACGGCTCGAACGCGGCGGTCAGGCGGGCCTCTTCACGCACGGTGCCGTTGAGCAGCGCGTCGAAGTGCTCGCGGTCGGCCTTGTTGAAGCCCTGGGCGTCGTGCAGGTGGGCCTGGATCGCGCCGATGTCGTTGCGGTTCAGCAGCCATTGGTACAGGCCCTGCAGCGCCAGCTCGCGCGAGCGGCGGCGCGCGCTCTTGGGCGGTGCCTTGGCTTCGGTGCGGGCCGCGGGCTTGTTGCCGGCGGGCTTGCCGGCGTCATTGCCGCCCGCGTTCTCGGGGGCGTTGGACGTATTACTCATCATCGTCCTCATCGTCTTCCTGGCCGCGCAGCGAGTCCAGCGCATCGACCAGGTTGGCCATCTCCACCGCGGCGCGGGCGCAGTCGCGGCCCTTTTCGCGGGTGCGGGCATGGGCCTGCTCGTCAGTGTCGACGGTCAGGATGCCGTTGGCGACCGGCACGTTGAAATCCAGGCCGACGCGGGTGATGCCGGCGCCGGATTCGTTCGAGACCAGCTCGAAGTGGTAGGTCTCGCCGCGCACCACGGCGCCGAGCGCGACCAGCGCGTCGAACTGGCCGCTCTCGGCCATCTTCTGCAGTGCCAGCGGCACTTCCAGCGCGCCGGGGACGGTCACCACCAGGGTGTCCTCGCCTTCGACGCCGAGCTTTTCCAGCTCGGCCACGCAGGCTTCGAGCAGCTCGGCGCAGACCGGCTCGTTGAAGCGCGCCTGCACGATGCCGATACGCAGGCCTTCACCGTCGAGGTTGCTGGGGTAGAAGCCGTGATCCATTGTTCAAGTTCTCCAGTTTTTCGGGGCGGCCGCGGCGGCTTGGCGCCGCGGCCGGGGTGTATTGGGGGAGGCTCAGGGGAAGCTTAGTCCGGGAAGGCTCAGTCGGCCTGGCCGTTCATGGGCTGGTAGCCGGTCACTTCCAGGTCGAAGCCGGTCATGCTGGGCATGCGCTGCCGGGCGGCCAGCACGCGCATCTTGCCGACGCCGACATCCTTCAGGATCTGCGCGCCCATGCCGTAGGTGCGCAGGTCCGGCTTGCGGCGGGGGCGGGTCTGCGGTGCGTCGAGTGCGGTGAACTGCGTGAACAGCTGCTCGACGGTGTCGCCGCAGTTCAGCAGCACGATCACGCCGCTGTCGGCCTGGTCGATGGCCTGCATCGCCGCCGGGATGCTCCACGAATGCGTGGTCGACTTCACTTCCAGCAAGTCCAGCACGGAGAAGGGCTCGTGCACGCGCACCAGCGTTTCCTTGTCCGGCGTCGGCGCGCCGCGCACCAGTGCCAGGTGGGCCTGGCCGGTCGGCTTGTCGCGGTAGGCGATGCTGCGGAAGGTGCCGTACGGCGTCTGCATGTCGCGTTCGCCGACGCGCTCGATGATGCTCTCGGTGCGGCTGCGGTAGTGGATCAGGTCGGCAATGGTGCCGATCTTCAGGTCGTGTTCCCGGGCGAATTCGATCAGGTCGGGCAGGCGCGCCATGGTGCCGTCGTCCTTCATGATCTCGCAGATCACGGCGGCGGGCGTCAGGCCGGCCAGGGCGCCCAGGTCGCAACCGGCCTCGGTATGGCCGGCGCGGATCAGCACGCCGCCGGGCTGGGCCGTCAGCGGGAAGATATGGCCGGGCTGGACCAGGTCGGCCGGCCTGGCGTCGCGGGCCACCGCGGCCTGCACGGTGCGGGCACGGTCGGCGGCCGAGATGCCGGTGGTCACGCCTTCGGCGGCCTCGATCGACACCGTGAAGTTGGTGCCATGCTGGGTGCCGTTGCGGGTGACCATCGGGTGCAGGTCCAGCTGGCGGCAGCGCTCGGCGGTCAGCGTCAGGCAGATCAGGCCGCGGCCGTGCTTGGCCATGAAGTTGATCGCCTCGGGAGTGACGAAGTCGGCAGCCAGCACCAGGTCGCCTTCATTCTCGCGGTCTTCCTCGTCAACAAGGATGACCATGCGGCCGGCACGGATGTCGGCAATGATGTCTTCGGTACGGGCGATTGTCATGGCGTGCAGGACGGCAAATTGAGGCGAAACGAGCGAAATGCCGCGAATAAGGCGGACGGGAACGGTGGCCGCGTCGGGAGGCGGCCGGACTGAGGCGGGGCGTCGGGCCTGGCCCGCCAGGGCATATACGCCCGGCAGGATGCCCAGTCAAGCCGGGTATTGTACGCCAAGGCAGGCGGTGCGGGCGGCCGCGCCGCGGGAAAGTGCGGCGGCGGCACGGGCCTACTTGCCGGTGTCAGCGGCCGACAGCATCCGCTCCACGTAGCGCGCGATCAGGTCGATTTCCAGGTTCACGCGGGCGCCGGGCTTGAGCTCCTGCAGCGTGGTCACCTCGACCGTGTGCGGGATCAGGTTGATCGAGAACACGCAGCCGTCGGCTTCGTCGCTGACGCGGTTGACCGTCAGCGAGACGCCGTTGACCACCACCGAGCCCTTGTAGGCCAGGTAGCGGGCCAGCTCGCGCGGCGCGCGGATGCGCAGTTCATGCGATTCGCCGACGGGCGCGAAATGCAACACTTCGCCCAGTCCGTCGACGTGCCCGGAGACCAGGTGGCCGCCGAGGCGATCGGCCAGCCGCAGCGCCTTCTCCAGGTTGACGCGGCCGGCGCTCTCCAGGCCGACGGTCTTGTCGAGCGACTCGCGCGAGACCTCGACGTCGAAGCTGTCCTCGCCCATGGCGATCACCGTCATGCAGGCGCCCTGGATCGCGATGCTGTCGCCGACGATCACATCGGACAGGTCCAGGCCGCCGGCGGCGACATGCAGGCGCACGCCGGCATCGGCGGCACCCAGCGGGGTTACGGTTTCGATGCGGCCGACGGCCGCGACAATGCCTGTGAACATGGTGGTGTCTTCTGTCTTGGTCAATCTGGGATTGGGCGATTAGGCGATTAGGCGATCATGCTCAGGCGTCGTTGCGGCGCGCGATCAGCCGCAGGTCGTCGCCGATCTGCCGGATTTCATGCCAGCGGAACTGCGCGGCATCCTGCAGCCGCGCCAGCGGCGGCAGGTTGAACATGCCCTGCGCGTCGCCAAGCAGCTTGGGCGCCAGGTAGATCAGCAGCTCGTCGGCGCAGTGTTCGCGCACCAGCGAGCCATTGAGCTTGAAGCCCGCTTCGACGTGCAATTCATTGATGCCGCGCCGGCCCAGCTCCTGCAGCATCCGGGGCAGCTCGACCTTTCCGTGCGGGTTGGGCAGGACCACCACTTCGGCCCCGCGTGCTTCCAGCGCCCGCTGGCGTTCGCGGTCTTCCACCGCGCAGAACACCAGCACCGGCTTGGCGAACTCGCCGGCGTCCGGCGCCAGGATCTTTGCGTCGAGCGGCACTTCCAGCCGCGAGTCAACCAACACCCGCTGCGGCTGGCGTGGGGTGGCGAGCGCGCGCACGGTCAGCGCCGGGTCGTCGTCGCGGACCGTGCCGATGCCGGTCAGGATCGCGCAGGCGCGCGCGCGCCAGGCATGGCCGTCGTCGCGGGCCGCCTGGCCGGTGATCCACTGGCTGGTGCCGTCATGCAGCGCGGTGCCGCCGTCCATCGACGCCGCCACCTTGACCCGCACCCACGGCAGCCCGCGCGTCATGCGCGACACGAAACCGATGTTGAGATCGCGCGCTTCCTTTTCCAGCAGGCCGCAGCGGACGTCGATGCCGGCATCGCGCAGGCGCTGCAGGCCGCGTCCGGAGACCGAGGGGTTGGGGTCTTCCATTGCCGCTACCACCCGCGCCACGCCGGCGCGCACCAGCGCATCGGCGCATGGCGGCGTGCGGCCGAAGTGGCTGCACGGCTCGAGCGTGACGTAGGCGGTGGCGCCGTCCGGATCCAGCCCGCGCGACAGCGCGTCTTTTATCGCCTGGATCTCGGCATGGTCCTGTCCGGCCGGCTGGGTGTAACCCTGGCCGATGACCTGGCCGTCCTTGACCAGCACGCAGCCGACGCGCGGATTGGGCGTGGTGGTGAACATGCCCCGCGCGGCGAGCGCGAGGGCCTGTTGCATGGCGGCGTGGTCGGTATCGGAAAACATGGCGCCTGTAGCTCGTGGCCGGTTTGCTGTGGATGGGAGGAGAGTCTGTCCGGGGTTCCAGGGTTACAGCGGCTCGGGCCCGTCCGCTGCGTCGCAATCGTTGTCGCGGCCCGGCGTGCAGAGCCGGATGCGGCCCTGGGCGCCAAGGCGCACCTGGCGCTGCGCGCCGCGGCAGCTGAGCGCGAAGGTGGCGGCCTGGAAGCCGCCTTGTTCAGACCGAGAGTATCCCACAGCTGTGAATCGCACCGTATGGCTGTCGCGGCCGGTCTGCCGCAGCGCCACGCGCAGGCAGGACGCGGCGGGCTCGACCACCGCCAGCGGCGTCGTAGCCGGGCCGGGTCCGGCCAGCAGTTGCCAGCCGTGGTCGAGGCCGGGCTGTCCGTCCAGAGGCTGTAGCGTCACTTCGATGCGGCGCGCCATCGCAGTGGAGCGCGCCAGCGCCAGCGACGCGGCAAGCCGGTCGGCGGCCTGGTCCACCGCCTGGCGCGCCAGCAGTGCGCTGAAGGATGGCCAGGCCGTGGCGGCCAGCACCGCCAGGATGGCGAGGCAGGCCAGCAGCTCGGCCAGGCTCACGCCGGCGCAGCGAGGAACGCGTGGCATCTCAGCACTCTGCCGGCAACGGGCCTGGCCGGTCCGCGTTCTCCGGCCAGGACAGCCACTGGCCGGTGCTGCGCAGGATCAGGACGCCGCACTGCCGGTCGGGCTGGCGCGGCGTGGCGCGCAGTTCGACGCAGGTGTCCAGGCTCGCCGCCGGGCAGGGCGCTGCCGAAATGACATGCCGTGCCTGGCCGGTTGCCGGCACCGGGCGCGGCCAGTCGCCGGCCACGGTGTCGCCTCCGGGCTGCGTGGCGAAGCTCATGGCTCCCGCGGCGTGCCGTTCCAGCTCCAGCAAGGCAGAGGCCAGTTCGGCGCGTGCCTGGGCGCGCCAGCCGCGCCGGAGATGCTCGTGCCAGGCGGGCACGGCAAGCGAAGCCAGCAGCGCGGCGATCACCACTACGGCCATGAGCTCGATCAGGGAAAAGCCGCGCGGACTCATGGTGCCGTCTCCTTGGCCGGACCCGCCAGTTCGCGCCATGCCAGCCGGCCGGTGCGACGGCTTGCCACCACGTGTGCAAGGCGCGTTGCCACACCGTTCTCCACTGCCCATAGCGCCAGCGCGTGGACCTCGCGGCCGGCACTGCCGGCCTGGGGTGTCATCCCCGGCAGGGTTTCACGGGTGAAGATCGGCGGGCCTTCGCTGACTTGCCCGGTGACAAAGGGAAGCACCGGCGCGCCGTCCGTCTTGCGGCCGACTGACTCGCCAGTGGCACCCAGCACGAGGTAGCTCCGCTGCCTGCCGTCCGGCAGCCGTGTCACGACGACGAGGTAGCCCGGCGAGGCCAGGCTGACGCGCTCGATCTGTTCGTCGGCATCGGGCAGGACGAGGTGCCAGCCAACCGTTTGCGCCGACGGCCTCTGGCCCGGTGCGGCCTGGAGGACAAAGCCGGCGCCTTGTGCGCGCACTTCGATGCTGGCGGGCTGGCTGGCGGCATGGGTGCCATCGGCTACGGCGGCCAGTTCGTTGCCGGCCGCATAGACCACCAGCGGTTGCGCCGGCGTGCCCAGCACCACCGGCGGGGCCGGCTCGGCAAGGTCGACCCCGCCGCGCAGGCGATACAGGCAGGTGGCCGGCGGCGCAGGCTGCTGCCGCAGGACATCGCCCAGCGCAAAACGCCACAGCTGGCCGTCGGCATCGGTGGCGTACGCAGCCAGCGCAGTGCCGTCGAACGCCTTTGCCACGGTCACGGCGCGCAGCGCGGCCGCCGATGGCTTGCCGTCGCAGCCTTGCCCGGCCACGCGCAGCATGCGCCATGGCGCCGCTGGCGTGTCGAGCGGCAGCAGCGCAAGCCCGGGCTCCGCCGGTGGTGCCAGCAGTGCGATGGCATGCCAGCGCGGCGCCTGGCTGTCGCTTAGCGCGGCCACGCGAACCGGCCCGATGCCGGCAAGCGGCAAGGCCGGCGTGGCCGCCTGTTCCCACAGCAACCGCAATGGCAGCGCGGCGTCTGGTTCGGTGATGTCTAGTGCAAACACCCCGGCAATGTCCTCCGGCCCGCCGCGGAACGCGCACAGCAGCAGCGTGCGCCAGGCACCGCCGACGACGGCGTCGGTGCTTTCGGGGCGGGGGCAGGGATTGGGCGCGACCGGGGCCCTGGACTCGGCCATGGCGGCGGCAAGCGGCAGCAACGTGCGCGGCAGGTAGACGGCACGCTCCTCGCCGGTGAGGGCATCGAAGCCGTGCAGCTGGCCATCGACGGTGCCGAGCCATGCCATGTGCGGCCGCTGTGCATGGCGCACGCGGAAGGGAGCATGGCCAGGCTGTCCCGGCTGCCACGCCGGCGGCGCGACCACCAGCACGCGCGCGCCGCGCGCGCTGGCCAGCCGCGTCTCGCGCGGGCGCAGCGCGGGATTGGCATTGTCGCCGCGCAGCCAGGCCAGTTGCTGGACGTCGAGTCGCTCGCGCGTGGCATCGTCCAGGTCGGGCCATTGGAGCGCCACCAGCCGCTCCGGCTGGAGCATGGACGCCGGGAGCGAGGTGTAGATCCTGCGCGATGGGAGTTGCCTGGCATCCAGCAAGGCACCCGCTTCCCACAGGCCCGACAGTGGCTGGCGATCGTCGGTGCCGACGAGCGACGCTTGCCAGCCGACTGCGCGCAACCGGCCAGTCCAGGATTTTGCGCCGGGTTCGATCTGGTAAGCGAGCGGGAGCTGGCCGGCAGTGCTGTCGTTGCCGGCCGCAACCGCCAGGACAGGCAGCAGCGCGAGCACGCAGGCAAGCATAAGGGCGGCGCGTAGGTTCATGGCTGCACGATGCTCTGCACGACGGCCCGTACCGCGGGCGAGCGGCCGAAGCCGACGGCGGTGATGCGCAGCCGCGGCAAGGCCGGCCGGCCTTCGTCAGGCATGGGGCCGTCGTCGAGCAGCTCGGCAACGTAACGCGGCGCCGTAAAAGAACCTGCAAAGGCTTCCGGCACGATGGCAACGCCGCTTGCCGGCACGCCAATCGCAAGGTCCGTAGCCAGGCCATGCAGCCACGGCTGCCATACCGGCGTGCGCGCGTGCGCAGTGTTGCACAGCGCCGCCTGCGCGCCGCGACCGCATTCGCCCGCGGCGGGCCACTGGCCGAAGCGGTCGTCACTGCCACCGGCGGCGGCGAGCAGTTCCGCCTCCGCCTCGAGCAGGGCGGCTTCTGCTGCCCGGAACGCGATCTCGCGATCGCGGCCGGCGGCCGCCAGTTGCCGGCCTGCCAAAAGCATTTGCAGCATGGCCGCCGCGGTGGCGGCGACCAGCAGCAGCATCGTCGCCGCGAACAGCAGCGTGATGCCGCCGGCCTGCGTCATCGCGTGCGGCCTCAGCATAGTGTCTCCTCGCAGCGCAGGGCGTTGCGCAGGCGGACCGTCGTGGCGAACACGCGCCGGTTGGCGCGGTGCGTGTCGACCGGCGCTGCCTGCAGGTCGGCCAGGGCATCGTCAGCGCGCGCGCTCACGGCAGCGTCACGGGCAGCGCCGCGCTGCTCGCCCTGCAGCGCAAGCGCGATCTGCACCGCCAGTACGCGCTGCCATGCGTGCGCCCCCATGGCCTGGACCCGTGCCGCTGGCAGGAACGCATCTGGCTGACGGTCGCCATCCATGTCCACCCCGAAGCGCAGTTGCAGCGAGGCGACGCCACGGACCAGTGCCCCCGAAGTCCAGCCCTGTCCGTCGACCTGGCCATTGCGGCGGGACGGATAGCGGCACAGCAGTTGCGGCTCGCCGTCCGTGGCGGCGGCTATATAGAGCATGTTCGCCGCGACAAAACCCGTGGCGCCTTCGGCCCCCGCCATCCGTGCCGCCAGCGGATACCCGCTGCAATCGATCATCGTCTCGTCAGGCTGGCTCGGATCGCCGGGCTGGCCCTGGCCGCTGAACCGCACCAGCAGCACATCGCTGTTCGCGACGCCGTGGCGGGTGCACGTCGGCACTTCGGCGATGCCCGGCTGCCCGCAGTCGTCGGCACCGCTGACGGCGGGCGGCGCCGACGCGTCGAGTGTGCCGGCATGCCAGCCGGCCTGGCGCAGCAGCGCGCTCAGGATGGCGAGCGCGCGCTGGCCGCGTTCTTCCAGCAGTACGCGCTCCGCCGCGCTGCGGTAGGCGGACAGTGCCACCTGCCACGCCGCCGTGGCGACGGCGGCGACAATGAGCCCGAGCGCCAGGCCGACCATGGCTTCGGTCAGCGAAAAGCCCTGGCCATGGCGGCGCATCGGAAGCGCTCGTATCGGAAGCGCTCTCATGGCAGCCCCGCGCCGGCACGGTTCAGAGGCAGTCCGGCCGGCCATGGCGCCAGTTCGGCCGACTCTGCCGTCCTGCGCGTGTCATGGCTAGCCTGATCCAGCGCTCGCTGCCAGCCGAGTCCCGTCGGCCCCAGGATTGCGAGCGATGCCAGGCCGGCGGTGAAGATCGCCAGCCCGCAGAGCGATTCGAACAGGATGTATCCGCGGATGGCGCCACGTGGAGGCAGGCAACGAGGAAGACAACGAAGCAGGCAACGAAGCAGGCGGCAGGGCAGGGCGAAGAGATGGTGCATGGCGCGCGGCGTCAGGGCATTTCGGGACCTCTACCGTATCCCGCCGCTGCCGTGCGCTTTGTAGACGCCTGATATGAATGCGCAAAATTTGGTAAGACCGCGATGAACCGGTCGCCAGCGCGACCACGGGCGATGTCATCAGCGTGATGGAAAAGGGCAATATCTGGGTTCCGTAGCCGCCGCGTGCGGACCATGGGCGGCATGACGCTGATCGGGCTGATGGTCGCGGTATCGATCCTCGGCATCCTCGCCGCGATCGCCATCCCCAACTGCACCGAGCATGTGCGGCGCGGCTACCGCACCGATGCGCGCGGCATGATGACCGAGGCGGCGCAGCAGCTGGAGCGCTTCCGCTCGGTCAACGGGCGCGATGACCAGGATACGGCCGGGGCGGCGTTTGCCTTGCCGGCAGCGTTGCGCACCTCGCCGCGCGACGGCAACCGGGTGCGCTACAACATCTCGCTGGTGGCCAGTTCGCTGACGGCGAACGGCTAAGTGCTGCAAGACTGCTGGGAACGTTGACGATGGGGCAGGGCGCTCAGCGCTTGCTGTTGCCCGCGGTCACTTCGGCGAGCACATCGGAGAATTCGGAAACATCCTCGAAACTCCGGTACACCGACGCAAACCGGATATACGCGATCTTGTCGAGCTTGCGCAGCTCGCGCATCACCAGCTCGCCGACCTGGCTGCTGGGGATTTCCTTCTCGCCCAGCGACAGCAGTCTTTCCTCGATGCGGGTGATGGCTTCATCGATGGCCTCGGCCGAGACCGGGCGCTTGCGCAGCGCCAGGCGCATCGAATCCTTCAGCTTGGCGCGCGCGTAGTCGACGCGCGAACCGTTTTTCTTGACGATGGCGGGAAAGAACAGCTCGATCCGCTCATAGGTGGTGAAGCGGCGGTCGCAGGACTCGCAGCGCCGGCGCCGGCGCACGGCATCGCCGTCTTCCGACATGCGCGTGTCGAGCACCTGGGTATTGGAATGACCGCAAAAGGGGCATTTCATGCCGGACCACCTTCAGTTGAATTCCGTCGCCTGTTCCGCATGGATGTCCTGCGCAGGCGGGCGGGTTGGCGAGGCCCGCAAGCCGGACCGCCTGCGTGTGGCAGGGCGCGGCTTGCGGGGCTGCCGGCCACCCTCGCGGGTGGCCTGGAAGCATCAGCCGTAGACCGGGAAACGCTTGGTCAGGGCAGCCACCTGCTCGCGCACGCTGGCGATGTTGGCGGCGTCGTGCGGGTTCTCCAGCACGTCGGCGATCAGGTTGCCGACGATGCGGGCTTCTTCTTCCTTGAAGCCGCGCGTGGTCATGGCCGGCGAGCCCAGGCGCACGCCTGAGGTCACGAACGGCTTTTCCGGATCGTTCGGGATGGCGTTCTTGTTGACGGTGATGTGCGCCTCGCCCAGGATGCGTTCGGCGTCCTTGCCGGTGATGTGCTTGGCGCGCAGGTCGACCAGCATCACGTGGCTTTCGGTGCGGCCGGAGACAATTCGCAGGCCGCGCGCGATCAGGGTCTCGGCCAGCACGGCGGCGTTCTTCACCACTTGCTGCTGGTATTCCTTGAACTCGGGGGTCAGTGCTTCCTTGAACGCCACCGCCTTGCCGGCGATCACGTGCATCAGCGGGCCGCCCTGGATGCCGGGGAAGATCGCCGAGTTGATGGCCTTCTCATGCTCGGCCTTCATCAGGATCACGCCGCCGCGCGGGCCGCGCAGGCTCTTGTGCGTGGTGGTGGTGACGAAGTCGGCGTGCGGCACCGGGTTCGGGTAGACGCCTGCGGCGATCAGGCCAGCGTAGTGGGCCATGTCGACCATGAAGTAGGCACCGATCGACTTGGCGACCTTGCTGATGCGCTCGAAGTCGATGCGCAGCGCGAAGGCCGAGGCGCCGGCGATGATCAGCTTGGGCTTCTTCTCTTGCGCGAGCTTTTCCAGCGCGTCGTAGTCGATGTCTTCCTGGGCGTTCAGGCCGTAGCTGACCACGTTGAACCACTTGCCGCTCATGTTGAGCGCCATGCCGTGGGTAAGGTGGCCGCCTTCGGCCAGGCTCATGCCCATGATGGTGTCGCCCGGCTTGAGCATGGCGAAGTACACGCCCTGGTTGGCCTGCGAGCCCGAGTTGGGCTGCACGTTGGCGGCCTCGGCGCCGAACAGCTGCTTGACGCGGTCGATGGCCAGCTGCTCGACCATGTCGACAAACTCGCAGCCACCGTAGTAGCGCTTGCCGGGATAGCCCTCGGCATACTTGTTGGTCAGTTGCGAACCCTGCGCGGCCATCACGGCCGGCGAGGTGTAGTTTTCGGAGGCGATCAGCTCGATGTGGTCTTCCTGGCGCTGGTTTTCCTTCTGGATGGCGGCAAAGACCTCAGGGTCGATCTGGTCGATCGTGAAACGGCTGCGTTCGAACATGGCGAGACTCGTCTGAAAAAAGGGAATCCGATTCAAGCATCGGGGGCATCGGTTAGGGCGCGCGGGGAAGGCTAGCGGCGACCGGCGCCGGCGGCACTTTGCAGCCGTCGGCGCAGGGCGCACCCTGCTTCCCATTCGCTGCCCAGGCGAGCGGCAGGCGTGTGAAACAACACGCCAGAGAACTTGCGCTTCCTCGTGGTAGTGCCCACTGACTTCGCCAGTCGCGCAAGATGGAATGGTTGCGCGCAGTGTAGCGCGTAGAGTGCGCCCGCCGCAAGCCGTCAACCCGCCAGCCAAGGCTGGTCAAGGGCTGGCCAGCAACTTGCTGTTGCAAACTCGTACTGCGGGTTTACACGAAACCGCGTTCGCTCTCCGTTACAATCGCGGCCATGACAAACTTTGTCTGGACCCTGCGGGTGTACTGGGAAGACACCGACGCGGGCGGCGTAGTGTTCTACGCCAACTACCTCAAGTTCTTCGAACGGGCCCGCACCGAGTGGCTGCGTTCGCTCGGTATCGAGCAGCAGGCGCTGGCCGATGAGGCCGGCGTGGTCTTCATCGTCCGTAGCACGGCGGTGGACTACAATGCGCCCGCCCGCCTCGATGACCAGCTCGAGATCCGCACGCGCATCGACCGGGTCGGCCCGGCCTCGGTCCAGTTCACGCAGGAAGCCTGGCGTGACGAGCTGATGCTTGCATCCGGCGCCATCCGCGTCGGATGTGTTGATCGAAGCACTTTTCGTCCCGCCCCGATTCCCGCCCCCGTCCTAGCTACCATCAAGTCCGCCCGATGAATCCCGTGACCGTCACGCAAGACATGTCGATCGTAACGCTGGTGCTCCACGCCAGCCTGCTGGCACAGGCCGTCATGGCGCTGTTGCTCGTCATGTCGCTGTTTTCGTGGACCTATATCTTCCGCAAGCACCTGGCGTTGCGCTCGGCGCGCACCCAGACCGAAGGGTTCGAGCGCGACTTCTGGGCCGGCGGCGACCTGCAGGCGCTCTATAACAGTGCCGTCAATAACCGCCACAACACCGGCGCGCTCGAGCGGATCTTTGAATCCGGCATGGGCGAGTTCCTGAAGGCGCGCGAGCGCGGCAACGATTCCGGCGCGCTGCTCGACGCGGCCCGCCGCGCCATGCGTGCCGCCTACCAGCGCGAGATGGACGTGCTCGAGTCGCACCTGCCGTTCCTGGCCTCGGTGGGCTCGGTCAGCCCGTATATCGGCCTGTTCGGCACCGTGTGGGGGATCATGAACGCATTCCGCGGCCTGTCGAATGTGCAGCAGGCCACGCTGGCATCGGTGGCCCCCGGCATTGCCGAAGCGCTGGTGGCCACCGCGATCGGCCTGTTCGCGGCGATCCCGGCGGTGATCGCGTATAACCGCTATGCCACCGAAATCGACCGCCTGGCGATCCGTTTCGAAAGCTTCATGGAAGAGTTCCTGAACATCCTGCAACGGCAGGCGCGCTAACCGAATCCAAGACGGGGAGTCCGGGTGAGCGGCCCGGGCTCCCGTCGTTTCAAGGAGTCCTGCAATGGCAGCCATTCAGCGCCGCGGCGGTTCGCGCCGCCGGGCAAGCGCCGACATCAACGTCGTGCCCTATATCGACGTCATGCTCGTGCTGCTGGTCATCTTCATGGTGGCAGCGCCGATCGTGAGCCCCGCCACCGTGGACCTGCCCACCGTGGCCAACGCCACGCCGCAGCAGAAGGCGCCGCCGATCGTCGTCACCGTGCACGAGAACGGCGACCTGACCGCGCGCGGCAAGGACAACGCCGGCAATGCCTTCGAGCGCAAGCTCGACAAGCAGGGCCTGCTCGATTTCGTGCACCAGCGCCAGAACGAGAACCCGGACCAGCCGGTGGTGATCGCCGCCGACCGTTCGGTGAAGTACGAAGCCGTGCTCGATGTCATGTCGGTCCTGAAGGCCGACGGCATCAAGCGCGTGGGCCTGATGGTCAAGTCCAAGACTTCCTGACGCGTTGAACCCGCGTTGAACCCGTATTGAAGCCGCATTGATGCGCCCGACTGACAGCCATTGCGATTGCCGTTGCGCCCGATGAATACCGTCGCCGCCTATCCCTACCAGCCGGTGAAAGAGCGGGGAACCATGCGTTCCTTCGTGCTCGCGCTCGTCATGCACCTGCTGCTGGGCATCGTGCTGTATTACGGCGTGCACTGGCAGAGCAGCACGCCGGTCGGCGCCGAGGCCGAGCTGTGGGAAGAGGTTCCCGCCGCCACCGCGCCGCCACCGCCGCCGCGCGAACCTGAGCCCGAGCCGGTGGTGCAGCCGCGCCCGGTGCCGGCACCGCCGGCGCCGCAGGTGAAGAGCAAGGTCGAGGAAGACGCCGACATCGCGCTCGAGAAGAAGAAGCGGCAGGCCGAGGCCGCAGCGCGCGAGGAAGCCGAGCGCAAGGAAACGGCCCGCAAGGAGGCCGAACGCAAGGAAGCGGCGCGCAAGGAAGAAGCCCGGAAGGAAGAAGCGCGGAAGGAAGAAGCTCGCAAGGACGCGGCGCGCAAGGAAGCCGAGCGCAAGGAGGCTGAGCGCAAGGAAGCGCAGCGCAAGGAAGACGCGAAGAAAAAGGCCGCGCAGCAGGAGCAGGATCGCAAGGAACAGGCCGAGCGCGAGCGCAAGGAAGCCGCCGACGCCAAGGCCAGGGCCCAGGCGGACGCCAAGGCGAAAGCCCAGGCCGAGGCGAAGGCCAAGGCACAGGCCGATGCCAAGGCCAAGGCACAGTCCGAGGCGGCCGCCAATGCACAGCGCAAGAGCGAACTGGCGCGCCTGCAGGCGCTGGCCGGCGGCGGCGCCGGCGGTGGTGGCGTTGGCAGCACGACCGGCGCGGGCGCCGGCGGCGGCGGCAAGGCCTCGCCGGGCTATGCCGACCGCGTGCGCCGCCGGGTGAAGCCCAACATCGTGTTCACCGAAGACGTACCAGGCAACCCCAGCGCGGTGGTATCGGTGCGGCTGGCGCCGGATGGCTCGCTGATGTCGGCGCGGCTGTCCAAGTCCAGCGGCAATTCGTCATGGGACAATGCCGTGCTGCGCGCGGTCGAACGTTCCGATCCGCTGCCGCGCGACGAGGACGGCAAGGCGCCGTCCAGCTTTACCATCACCTTCCGGCCGAAGGACTGAGTGACCGGTGCGCCATGATTTGCAACATAATGCAAACTTCATCGCCGGCTTTCAGTCCCATCGCTACGATGGCAGGTTGCCTGACGCAGCCGGCAGTGTGCAGACCGCACGCACAACGGGGATGCGCCATGCGCGGTCCTGCCCGTGTTGCCGTCTGCCTGATTCCTGCCGTGCCCGACGAATCTTGAAATCGACTGAGGAGCAGCATGCGAAAGCTTTGGGCCCCCAACTGGCTGTCCGAGAGGCGGCACCATGCAAACCAACGAGCCGCCCGCCGGGCGGGACGCCGCGCGCTGATGGCGTGGCTGGCCGCGGCACTGACCGTGGCGGCCGGCGCCGCGCACGCGCAGCTTAACGTTGAGATCTCCGGGGTTGGCTCGAGCCAGATCCCGGTTGCCACCGCCAATTTCCAGGGCGAGGCCCAGGCCCCGCAGAACCTGACCGCGATCATCCGCGCCGACCTGGCGCGCAGCGGCCGCCTGCGCAATGTCGACCCCGGCGGCGCCACGGTCGCGGAATCCGCCAATGTCGACCTGGGCAGCTGGAAGTCGCGCGGCGCCGACGCCTTCGTGGCCGGCAGCGTGACCCCCGCCGCGGGTGGCCAGTACGAGGTGCGTTTCCGCCTGTACGACACGGTCAAGGGCCAGAGCCTGGGCGGGCTGGCCTTCACGGTCAACCAGGGCCAGCTGCGCGTGACCGCGCACAAGATCGCCGACTACATCTACGAGAAGCTGCTGGGCGAGCGCGGCGTGTTTGCCACGCGCCTGTCGTACGTGTCCAAGGTGGGCGGCAAGTACCAGCTGCTGATCTCGGACTCGGACGGCCAGAACTCGCAGGTGGCGCTGACCAGCAACGAGCCGATCATCTCGCCGTCGTGGTCGCCGGACGGCCGCCGCGTGGCCTATGTCTCGTTCGAAGCCAAGAAGCCGGTGGTGTACGTGCACGACCTGGCCAGCGGCAAGCGCACGCTGGTATCGAACCAGAAGGGCAACAACAGCGCGCCGTCGTGGTCGCCTGACGGCCAGCGCCTGGCACTGGCGCTGTCGCGCGACGGCAATACCCAGATCTACCAGGTGAACGCCGACGGTTCAGGCATCCGCCGCCTGTCGCGCAGCAGCGCCATCGACACCGAGCCGCAGTACTCGCCCGACGGCCGCAGCATCTACTTCACCAGCGACCGCGGCGGTGCGCCGCAGGTCTATCGCATGCCCGCGGGCGGCGAAGAGGCCGGCGCGGCGCAGCGTGTCACCTTCAAGGGCAGCTACAACGTAAGCCCGCGCATCTCGCCGGACGGCAAGTACCTGGCGTACATCTCGCGCGCGGGCGGCTTCAAGCTGCAACTGCAGGACCTGAGCAACGGCGACGTGACGTCGCTGACGGATACGGCCAACGATGAGGCCCCGAGCTTCGCCGCCAACGGCAAGTACATTCTCTATGCCACCCGTGTGGGCGGTCGCGCGGTGCTGGCGGCGGTGTCCACTGACGGGCGTACCCGGCAGGTTCTGTCCCTCCAGTCCGGCGATGTTCGCGAGCCGTCCTGGGGTCCTTTCATGCAATAACAGGAGTCATTCACCATGCCTCAACTGATGACCAAAACCCTTGCCGTCGCTGCACTGCTGGCCCTGGGCGCCTGCAGCTCCGGCGTCAAGCTGGACGACACCGCCAACGGCGCCGGCAAGGCCGGCACGGGGGCGGACCCGCGCGCCGTCACGCCGGTGACCGCCGCCGATCCGCTGAACGACCCGAACAGCCCGCTGGCCAAGCGCAGCGTGTACTTCGACTTCGACAGCTACACGGTCAAGTCCGACTACCAGGGCATGCTGACCGAGCACGCCAAGTACCTGGGCAGCAACAAGGGCCGCAAGATCCTGATCCAGGGCAACACCGACGAGCGTGGCACCAGCGAGTACAACCTGGCGCTGGGCCAGAAGCGCGCGGAAGCCGTGCGCCGTTCGCTGGCCTCGATGGGCGTACCCGACGGCCAGATGGAAGCCGTGAGCCTGGGCAAGGAAAAGCCCAAGGCCAGCGGCCACGATGAAGCCTCGTGGGCGGAAAACCGCCGCGCGGACATCAACTACTGATCTGCGGACTGACCCTCCATGAAAGCACGCGTTTCCACCCTGTTGTGGCTTGCCGCCGTCGCCGGCGGCGGCATGCTCCCGCTCGCGCAGGCGCATGCCGGTGTGTTCGACGATGACGAGGCACGCAAGGCGGTCATCGGCCTGCGCGACCAGTTCAACGGTTTCCAGGCGACCGCCACGCAGCGCATCGAGCAGAACAGCCGCACCACGCTCGAGATGCAGAACCAGCTCGAGGGCATGCGCCAGGAAGTGGCGCGGCTGCGCGGCCAGAATGAAGTGCTGCAGAACACGGTGGACACGCTGCAGAAGCAGCAGAAGGACTACTACGCCGACCTCGATGCGCGCCTGAAGAAATTCGAGCCGCAACAGGTCACGGTCGAGGGCCGCGAAGGCGTGTCGCAGCCGGGCGAAAAGCCCGAATACGATGCCGCGCTCAAGCAGTTCCAGGCGGGCGACTTCAAGAGCGCCGGGAATTCGTTCTCGGCGTTCGTGAAGAAGTACCCGCAGAGCCCGTACCTGCCGCTGGCGCAGTACTGGCTCGGTAACTCGCTGTATGCGCAGCGCGACTACAAGGGGTCCACCTTCGTGCTGCAGAACATGGTCAACGCCAACCCGACGCACCCCAAGGTGCCGGACGCGATGATCGCCATTGCCAACAACCAGCTCGAGTCCGGCCAGAAGGCGGCCGCGCGCAAGACGCTGGAGCAGGTGGTGGCAAAGTACCCGGGCACCGAAGGCGCGCAGGCGGCGAACAACCGGCTGAAGACGCTCAAGTAAGCGTCGTCGGCGGCGCGCCGACCGCTGCTGCAAGGCTCGCCAAGGTTCGCTCTGGCGGGCCTTTTTCGTTTGTCGCGCTAGAATATGCGATTCGCCTGAATGTTCTTGCGCGCCGCCCCCGGTGCGCCCCCGCACCATGACCAAACGCGCCATCGTCCTGCTTTCCGGCGGACTCGACTCCGCCACCGTACTTGCCATGGCCCGCGCCCAGGGTTTCGAGACCTATGCGCTGTCGATGCGCTATGGCCAGCGCCATTCTTCCGAGCTGGAGGCCGCGAAGCGCGTGGCCGCGGCGCTGGGCGCTACCCGCCACGAAATCGTCGACCTCGACCTGCGCCGCTTCGGCGGTTCGGCGCTGACCGACGACGCGCTGGAAGTGCCGACCGACGGCGCCACCGGCGGCATCCCCGTCACCTATGTGCCGGCGCGCAATACCATCATGCTGTCGCTGGCGCTCGGCTGGGCCGAGGCCGTGGGCGGGCGCGACCTGTTCTTCGGCGCCAATGCGGTGGACTACTCCGGCTATCCCGATTGCCGGCCCGAGTACGTCGCCGCCTACGAAACCCTGGCCAACCTTGCCACCAAGGCGGGCGTCGAGGGCGACCGCTTCCGCGTGCACGCACCCATCATCGACATGACCAAGGCCGAGATCATCCGCGCCGGCATCGGCCTGGGCGTCGACTACAGCCTGACGGTGTCGTGCTACCAGGCCGACGACGACGGCCGCGCCTGCGGCGTGTGCGACTCGTGCCGCATTCGCCGCGCCGGCTTCGAGGCCGCCGGCGTGCCCGACCCGACCCGCTACCAGGGCGCCACCTGAACATTCCGACCCGAACGCCGCCAGAAGCCGTCCCCTCCCAACGACATGCCTGAAATCGACCTTGCCGCGCTCTCGCGCACCGTGCTGCTGAGCACGTTCGTCCTGACCTTCCTGTTCGGCGCGGTGCTGCAGCGCACGCACTTCTGCACCATGGGCGCGGTCTCCGACGTGGTCAACATGGGCGACTGGACCCGCGCGCGCATGTGGGGCCTGGCGATCGGCGTGGCCATGATCGGCACCGGCGTGCTGGCCTGGACCGGCGCGGTTGATCCGACCAAGACCATCTATGCCGCCAGCAAGCTGGGCTGGCTGTCGGCGCTGGCGGGCGGGCTGATGTTCGGCTTCGGCATGGTGCTGGCATCGGGCTGCGGCAGCAAAACGCTGGTGCGCATCGGCGCGGGCAACCTCAAGTCGCTGGTGGTGTTCGTGTTCCTTGGGCTGTCGGCGTACATGACGCTGCGCGGCCTGTTCGGCGTGGTGCGCGTCAATACCGTCGACGCGGTGGCGCTCACGCTGCCGACCACGCAGGACCTGCCGTCGGTGCTGGCGCAGGGCACAGGCGTGGCGCGCGGCGCGCTGCAGCTTGGGCTCGGGCTGCTGCTGGGCGGCGTGCTGGTGGTGTGGGCGCTGGCGGGCCGCGGCTTCCGCTCGTTTGACAACCTGCTCGGCGGCATCGGCGTCGGCCTGATCATCGTGGCAATGTGGTACGTGTCCGGCCAACTGGGCTACGTCGCCGAGGATCCGAATACGCTCGAAGAACTGTTTGTGTCGACCAACTCTGGCCGCATGGAAAGCCTGAGCTTCGTCGCGCCTTACGCCTATACGCTCGACTGGCTGATGATGTTCAGCGACAAGAGCAAGGTGCTGACCATCGGCATCGTCAGCGTGTTCGGCGTGATCGCCGGCGCGGCGGTCTATGCACTGGCCACGCGCACGTTCCGCTGGGAAGGCTTCGGCAATGCCGAAGACGTGGCCAACCATATGGTCGGCGGCATTCTGATGGGCGCGGGCGGCGTGACTGCGCTGGGCTGCACGGTGGGGCAGGGGCTGTCGGGGGTGTCGACGCTGGCAATCGGGTCTTTTATCGCGCTGGCCGGGATCCTTCTGGGTGCGGTGCTGGCGTTCCGCTACCAGATGTGGCGGCTGGAACGCATGGTTTGAATCGCGAACGCTTGACAGTTTGTAATCTGCCTCACTATAATCGCGGTTCTGTTTTTTCGGGTCGTTAGCTCAGTCGGTAGAGCAGCGGACTTTTAATCCGTTGGTCGCGTGTTCGAGTCACGCACGACCCACCAGCATTCGATGACCACAAAGGCCTGCGCATTGCGTAGGCCTTTGTCGTTTTCGGGGCGCAAAACGCATCCTCCAGCTCGCCATGCCGCCGCAGCCGTCGGTGCGCAGAGTCCAGCGCAAAAACCCGGCGACACCATTGGTTTAACCAGATCGAGTTAGAGACTTGTTGTCTTATCCACACGACAATGAGCGGCGGGGACACAGGATGAACCAAGCCGGGCCAGCACCCGGCAGGATTCCATATGCGGCAAGCGGGTGAGTCGTTACCGGCCAGCGCACACGTGCTGCGCATCATCTGCTACGAGGCGCAGTTGTTTGCGGAAAAGGAGCGGGCCCAGGTCACGCTGCAGGCAATCGGCGACGCGGTGGTGACCACCGACGTATGGGGCCGCGTGCAGTCGCTCAATCCCGCCGCCGAGGCGCTGACCGGCTGGCACGAGGCCGAGGCCCTCGGGCAGCCGCTGGGCAAGGTGTGCGTGCTGCGCGAGGAAGACAGCCTGGCGCCGCTGCCCGATCTCGTCACGCTCGCGCTCAGGCAGCGCTGGTGCAACCAGGCGGCACAGCTGGTGCAGCGCGCCGCATTGGGGCATTCCGGACCGGCGCTGGCGGCAAGCCCTCGGTGGCGCTGATCCGCGACCGCGCCGCGCACGCCATTGGCGTGGTGGTGGTGCTGCACGATATCAGCCAGGAGCGCGCGCATGCCGCGCGGCTGGCGTACGAGGCCCGCCACGACAGCCTGACCGGGCTGGTCAACCGCGCCGAGTTCGAGCGCCGCGTCGACGCCGCGATCACGCGGGCGCATGCGCAAGGCGTCTCCCATACGCTGATGTACCTGGACCTCGACCAGTTCAAGGTGGCAACGACACCTGCGGCCACGCGGCCGGCGACGAGCTGATCCGCCAGATGGCCGAGGTCATGGGCAGCCAGCTGCGCCGCAGCGATACGCTGGCCATCTGCTTCGAGATCACGGAAACGGCGGCGATCGCCAACCTCGCGCAGGCGGGATCATTCATCCAGCAATTGCAGCAGCTCGGCTGCAGTTTCGCATTGGACGATTTCGGCGCAGGCATGTCGTCGTTCGCGTACCTCAAACACTTGCCGGCGGCGTACCTGAAGATCGACGGCAGCTTCGTGCGCGAGATGCTGGCCGACCCGGTCAACCTGGTGATGGTGGAGGTGATCCAGCGCATCGGCCATGCCATGGGCAAGAAGACCATCGCCGAATTCGTCGAGAGCGAGGCCATGCTGGGGCGGTTGCGCGAGCTCGGCGTCGACCTGGTGCAGGGATTCCATATCGGCCCGCCGCAGCGGTTCGCCCCATCCGGCCTGGCCGCGATGGTGCCGTCCGCGGCGGCGCGGACGGCCTGAGCGCAAACGCGAGGCTCAGGGAACGAGCGGGTCGCGGAAGCCGGTGTCGGTGGGAGGCGCGCCCGGCGTGGCGGCCGCGCCGGTGTCCGGCACGGAGGCAGGTGCGGGGGTAGGTGCGGTGGCAGGAGGGATGGCCTGCTGCTTGGCCTCACGCCAGGTGTTGTAGGCCCAGTACGCCGCGCCGGCCGCCAGGCCGACCTTGGACAGCTTCCAGGTCCAGCGCAGCACCGGCGTGCGCCGCAGCAGCGGCAGCGCCAGCGTGACGGCGGTGCTCAGCAGCGGATATTCCTTGGTGATGCCCGCCACCTTCATCCACGAGCCGGGCCGCGCGATACGCGGCAGCCAGCTGGCAATGCTGCCCAGCCGGCGCGCGCCGCCGCGTACCTGGTGCAGTGCCTGCAAGCAGTCGTGGCGTTCCAGCGCCGCGCGCGTGAGCAGCAACTCCTTGCGCACGTCGAGCGGTAAACGGACTTCCTGCGTGAAGCGGACGGGCCGCGCGTGCTCGCGGCGGTTGCGCTCGGTCGCGCCTTCGTCGGGTTCCAGGGTGGTCATCGGCGCAGGATCTCCCGGTCTTTGTCGATTTCGGCGAGCGTGGCCTCGAACATCGGCGGGGCGTTGCGCACCAGGTTGCGCGCGTACGCCAGGCAGCCGGCGCACAGCAGCAGGTAGACGACCACCAGCACGCCCAGCGCCTGCCAGCCGTAGCTGTTCCAGAACAGGATGGCGACGAGCGCGGTAAAGGTGACCAGCGCGATGCCGAAGAACACCAGCCCGAAGCAGGCCAGCAGTGCGACCTTCATCAGGCGCGTGCGTTCCTCGGCGAATTCGACGCTGGCAAGCTCCAGGCGGGTCTGGACCATCGCAACCACCGAGTTGAGGAGATTGCGCACGGATTCCAGCAGTTTGGGAGAGGGGGTGGGTTCGCTCATGGATTCGCTCGGCGGCTCCGGCGTGAAAGCGGCACGCCGGCCTGGCCGGGCGTGCCTTTCTGCGGACGGGGCCGGGCGCCGCTGTGCGGGCCCCCGGGCCACTGGCAACCCGTGCCTCGCGCAGGTTGCCGCTCTGGTGCGGCGCCTGGGGCCGCACCGGGACTTCAGCCGCTTACTTGCGGTTCAGCAGCAGACCGATCAGCAGGCCCACGCCGGCCGCCACGCCCACGGCGCGCCACGGGTGGTCGTGCACGTAGTCGTCGGTGGCGCGAGCGGCTGCCTTGCTCTTGGTCACGACGGCATCCTGCAGGTCCTGGGCCTTTTCTTTGGCTTGCTTGAGCAGACCCATGCCGCGCTCGCGCAGTTCGGCGGCTTTTTCACCGGTGGTCGAAGCGGCTTGCTTCAGCAGCTCCTCGGCGTCGGACAGTACGGTCTTGACATCGCTCATCAGTTTCTCCTGTTTGCGGGCGGTTGGTTCGGTTTGTGCGGATTCTGACATTTTCTACGCTCCGAGGCTAACGGCATTGTCTGTCTGATACTTAGCATATGTGGCGGGCGGCGGTGGTTTCAAGGCCACGTGCCTCGACGCCGGTATCGGCGGGGCCATTGCCAGCATGCCCGAAAGCGCGCGAAAAGACTGTCAGAAAATGTCTATATGACTACGAGTGATTTTGTAGTGACTTTATATTCGTTTGGGTTGGATATCAATCGGGATACTCTGGTTCCACTTCGAAATCAGGAGATCTGAACATGGCATTGCGTCTCGGCGATATCGCCCCGGACTTCGAGCAGGATTCGAGCGAAGGCCGCATCCGCTTCCATGAGTGGCTCGGCGACGGCTGGGGCGTGCTGTTCTCGCACCCGGCCGACTACACGCCGGTGTGCACCACCGAACTGGGCCTGACGGCAAAGCTGAAGGACGAATTCGCGCGCCGCGGCGTCAAGGCGATCGCGCTGTCGGTCGATGGCGTGGAATCGCACCACGGCTGGATCCGCGACATCAACGAGACCCAGTCGACCACGGTCAATTTCCCGATCCTGGCCGACGGCGACCGCAAGGTTTCGCAGCTGTACGACATGATCCATCCGAACGCCAACGAGACCCTGACGGTGCGTTCGCTGTTCATCATCGATCCGAAGAAAAAGGTGCGCCTGATCATCACCTACCCGGCCAGCACGGGGCGCAACTTCAACGAGATCCTGCGCGTCATCGATTCGCTGCAACTGACCGACAACCATAGCGTGGCCACGCCCGGCAACTGGCAGGATGGCGACGACGTGGTGATCGTGCCCTCGCTGAAGGACGAGGCCGTGCTCCGCGAGAAATTCCCGAAGGGCTATACGGCCGTGCGGCCATACCTGCGGCTGACGCCGCAACCCGGCAAGGCATGACGATCCAATGAACGCGGCCCCGCAAGTTGCGGGGCCGGCGTCCAGAACAGGTGTTTTATCGACGGGGCAGCCTCGTCGTCTCCTTGGTAGTGTGCTTGGCCCGGTTTTGCAGCCGGGCCTTTTTCATTCCGGGAGTCCTGTCCGTAAGGGCCTGGTTCCGGCTTCAGAAGAATGCCTGGAGGCCGGTCTGGGCGCGGCCCAGGATCAGCGCGTGGATGTCGTGCGTGCCTTCGTAGGTGTTGACCACTTCCAGGTTCACCACGTGGCGGATCACGCCGAACTCGTCCGAGATGCCGTTGCCGCCCAGCATGTCGCGCGCCACGCGGGCGATGTCCAGCGACTTGCCGCACGAGTTGCGCTTCATGATCGAGGTGATTTCCACCGCGGCGGTGCCTTCGTCCTTCATGCGGCCCAGGCGCAGGCAGCCTTGCAGGCCCAGCGTGATCTCGGTCTGCATGTCGGCCAGCTTCTTCTGGACCAGTTGCGTCTGGGCCAGCGGACGGCCGAACTGCTTGCGGTCCAGCGTGTACTGGCGGGCGGTATGCCAGCAGAATTCGGCGGCGCCCAGCGCGCCCCAGGCGATGCCGTAGCGGGCCGAGTTCAGGCAGGTGAACGGACCCTTCAGGCCCTTTACGCCCGGCATGATGTTCTCTTCCGGCACGAACACCTGGTCCAGCACGATTTCGCCGGTGATCGAGGTGCGCAGGCCGACCTTGCCATGGATAGCCGGTGCCGACAGGCCCTTCCAGCCCTTCTCCAGGATAAAGCCGCGGATGTCTTCCTTGCCGTCTTCGCCTTGCAGCTTGGCCCAGACCACAAATACGTCGGCGATCGGCGAGTTGGTGATCCACATCTTGGCGCCGGTCAGCTCATAGCCGCCGTCGACCTTCTTGGCGCGGGTGACCATCGAGCCCGGGTCGGAGCCGTGGTTCGGCTCGGTCAGGCCAAAGCAGCCGATCCACTCGCCGGTGGCCAGCTTGGGCAGGTACTTCTGCTTCTGCGCTTCGGTGCCGAATTCATAGATCGGCACCATCACCAGCGACGACTGCACGCTCATCATCGAGCGGTAGCCCGAATCGACGCGCTCGACTTCACGGGCGATCAGGCCGTAGCTGACGTAGTTCAGGCCGGGGCCACCGTATTGCTCGGGGATGGTCGGGCCGAGCAGGCCCAGTTCGCCCATCTCGCGGAAGATCTCGACGTCGGTCTTCTCGTTGCGGAACGACTGCAGCACGCGCGGCATCAGCTTGTCCTGGCAGTACGCCGCGGAGGCGTCACGCACGGCGCGTTCGTCGGCGGTCAGTTGCTGGTCGAGCAGCAGGGGATCGGCCCAGTGGAATTCGGCGTTGGCAGCCATGCAGGTCTCCTTCGGTGGCGCGGTGGAAGCGGGGCGACTGGCGCGGTGCTTCCGGAGTATCGGGTTCGGTGGTTCGTGCGGAGGATTTTTGGTTCCGCATTGCGGAACTGTGTTCCGTTGAATTAGTATATCGCAATGGGTTTGCCGTGCAACAGGCAAAACCCCAAGCCACTAATGCCTTGTGCGATGAGCGGACAACCGCCGAACAGAGAGGAGCACATCTTGAACAGTCCGTCACTTTCGAACGACGCACCGACGCCGGACACGCCGGTGCGTGAGAGCGATCCCAATTTCGTCACCGCGTTGGCCCGCGGGCTGGAGCTGCTGCGCTGCTTCCGTACTGGCGAAGCGATGCTTGGCAACCAGGATTTCGTACGCCGCACCGGGTTTCCCAAGGCCACGGTCAGCCGCCTGGCCGGCACCCTGGTGCAGTTGGGTTACCTGCGCTATGACGACAGCCTGGGCAAGTACGCGCTCGATGCCGGGGTGCTGGCGCTGGGGTACGCGTACTTGTCGGCATCAGACGTGGTGGCGCTGGCGCGGCCGCATATGCTGGCGTTCGCGCAGTCGTATGGCGTGTCGGTGTCGCTTGGAAAGCGCGAGCGGATGGAGGTGATTTACCTCGAATCGATCCGCAATGACGCTGGCGTGATGCTGGGGTTGGGGGTAGGGTCGCGGCTGTCGCTGGTGTCCAGTTCGATGGGACGGGCGTACCTGGCGGCGCTGCCGGCGGCGCGGCGGGATCGGGTGCTGGCTGAATTCAGCCAGGCGTTTCCGGAGCAGTGGAAGCAGCAGGAAGGGCCGACGCGGGTGGCGCTGGCCGATGCGCAGCAGCGGGGGTACGCGTCCTCATTCCGGGATTGGCACCCGGCCATTCATGCTTGCGCGGTGGCGTTCCGGCCCGTCGGGGAGAAGGATCTGCATATGCTGAGTTGCAGTGCTTCTTATGGGGCGGTGGAGGAGGAGGTTTTCCACCGGACGCTGGCGCCGGCGCTGGTGGCGCTGGCTGGCAGGTTGTCGGATGGGGCTAGTTAGCTCCCGCCTGGTGTATCTGGCTTGCCCGCCTGGCATCTGGTAGATGCCAGGCGCAGCCGCCAATGCCGGAATGTGGCAGCAGGAATCAAAGATCCGTCCTCAGTTTCCAGAGCTCCGGGAACAACACCACATCCAGCATCTTCCGCAGATAGCTGACCCCCTCGGTGCCACCGGTGCCACGCTTGAACCCGATCACGCGTTCGACCGTGGTCACATGGCGGAAGCGCCATTGGCGGAACGAATCCTCGAGGTCGACGAACTTCTCGCCAAGTTCGTATAGCTCCCAATGCGCGGAGGGATTGCGATAAACCTCCAGCCAGGCCGCCTCGACCGAAGCGTTGTAGCCAGCGGGCTGCGTCCAGTCGCGCTCGACGCATTCCGCATCGATCGCAAACCCGCGCCGCGCCATCAGGCGGATGGCTTCGTCATAAAGAGAGGGCGTCTTCAACGCGGCCTCAACCAGCGCCAGATGCTCGGCCCGATGCGCATGCGGCTTCAGCATGGCCGCATTCTTGTTGCCGAGGATGAATTCGATTTCCCGATACTGGTACGACTGGAATCCGGAGGACATCCCCAGGTAAGGCCGCATCGCCGAATACTCCGGCGGCGTCATCGTCGCCAGCACGTTCCAAGCCTGCACCAGCTGGTCCATGATCCGCGACACGCGCGTCAGCATCTTGAATGCCGGCGGCAGGCTGTCGGCCTTGACCGATTCCCGCGCCGCGCGCAGCTCATGCAGCATCAGCTTCATCCACAGCTCGGTGGTCTGGTGCTGCACGATAAACAGCATTTCGTTGTGGTCCGGCGACAGCGGGTGCTGCGCGCTCAGGATCTGGTCCAGGCCCAGATAATCGCCATAGCTCATGTCCTTGGCGAAATCCATCTGCGCGCCATGCCAGCCGTCGCGCTGCGATGCCGTTTGCGATGCACTCGCCGCGCCCGAGAACGGGCATCCCTTGATTTCACTCATGATGTAACTCCCGATCAGGTCACCTGGCCGCGCACCTGGAAGCGCGCATCGCGATACGTGCCGCTATCCAGCACATCGCGCAGGATTTCCACTGCATCCCAGACTTCGGTGAAGCTGGTGTACAGCGGCGTAAAGCCGAAGCGGGCGATGCGCGGCTCGCGGTAGTCGCCGATGACGCCGCGCTCGATGAGCGCCTGGACCACGGCATAGCCTTCCGGATGTTCCCAGCTCACCTGGCTGCCCCGGCGCGCATGCTCGCGCGGCGTGACCAGCGTCAGCGGATGCTGGCCGCAGCGTGCTTCCACGAGCTCGATAAAGAGATCGGTCAGGAGCAGCGACTTGGCGCGCAGCACTTGCATGCTGGTCTGGGCATAGATGTCCAGCCCGCACTCGACCATCGCCAGGGACGTGACCGGCTGCGTGCCGCACAGGAAGCGGCGCACGCCGTCCACCGGGCGATATTGCGGTTCCATCGCGAACGGCGCGGCATGGCCCCACCAGCCCGACAGCGGCTGCCAGAACGCATCGCGCAGCGCCGGCGCGACCCACACGAACGCGGGCGAGCCCGGGCCGCCGTTCAGGTACTTGTAGGTGCAGCCGATGGCGTAGTCGGCGCCGGACGCCTTCAGGTTGACCGGCACGGCGCCGGCGGAGTGGCACAGGTCCCAGACGGTCAGCGCGCCGCGGGCATGCGCCAGTTCGGTCAGCGCGGCCATGTCGAGCATCTCGCCGCTCTTGTAGTTGACGTGCGTCAGCATCAGTACCGCGGTGTCGGCGCCGACGGCGGCGTCGATCTCGGCCGGCGAGTCGACCAGGCGCAGCGAGTAGCCCTGCTGCAGCAGGTCGGCCAGGCCCTGGGCGATATAGAGGTCGGTCGGGAAGTTGCTGGATTCCGAGACGATCACCTTGCGCGCCGGATCGCGCGTCTGCTGCACGCGCAGCGCGGCGGCCAGCACCTTGAACAGGTTGATCGAGGTAGTGTCGGTGACCACCACTTCGTTCTCGCCGGCGCCGACCAGCGGGGCGAGCTTGTTGCCCAGCCGCTGCGGCAGTTCGAACCAGCCGGCGGTGTTCCAGCTGCGGATCAGGCCATCGCCCCATTCCTCGGCCACCACCTGGGCGGCGCGCGCGGCGGCGGCGCGCGGGCGGGCACCGAGCGAGTTGCCGTCGAGGTAGATCACGCCCTCGGGCAGGGCGAACTGGTCGCGCAAGGGGCGCAGCGGGTCTTGCTGGTCGAGCCGTAGACAGTGCTCGCGGTCAATGGTCGTCATGTCTTGATGGTGGGTATGCGTGAAGTTTTGATGTGTTCAATCCAGGCTGCGCAGCACGGCGCGCACCGGGCTGGCATCGAGCCCGGCAAAGCGCAGCGGCAGCGCGATCAGTTCGTAGTCGCCTTCGTCGACGTCATCCAGCACGATGCCTTCCAGGATTGCCAGTCCATGCCGGCGCACGGCGTTGTGCGCGTCCATGGTCTTGGATTCCTGCGGGTCGAGCGAAGGCGTGTCGATGCCGACCAGCTGCACGCCATGCGATGCGAGCAGCGCGATGGTCTCGGCGGCGACAGCGCAGAAAGCGGGGTCCCATTGCGCCAGTGGCGCCTGCCGGTAGGTGCGCAGCAGCACGCGCGGCGGCAGGTCCCGCAGCGCGTGCTCGACATGGCGCGGTTCCACCACCGGCGCTGCGCCGATGCAGTGGATCACCCGGCAGGTGCCGAGGTACGGCGTCAGCGGCACGTCGCCGATCGGCGCGCCATCGGCCGCATAGTGCAGCGGCGCGTCGGCGTGGGCCCCGGTGTGTGGCGACAGCGTGATGCGGCCGACATTCACCGGGCAGTGTTCGTCCATCTGCCACGCGGGCGCTTGCTGGAACGGTGTGTCGCCGGGCCACACCGGGGTGGCCGGGGACAGCGGCGGGCTGATGTCCCACAGCCGGCGTGGGTCTTGTCTGGGGGCGGTCATGAAATGGGGCGGCGATGCCGTCTTTGTCTGCCTCGATGTCGGCATATTAGACAAATTCCCCGGGAAGAGGCTTGCGAAATGAGCGGTCCGGCACGTAATCTTTCGCATAAAATTCGAATATCTACATATTCATCGCAGGAAATTCGAATGACCCTCGATCCCATCGATCTGCGCATTCTCGCGTGCCTGCAGGAGAACGGCCGCATCAGCAACCAGGACCTGGCCGACCGGGTGGCGCTGTCGCCTTCGGCATGCCTGCGCCGCGTACGGTTGCTGGAAGAGTCAGGAGTGATCGGCGGCTACCGCGCCTGGTTCGATGCCGAGCAGCTCGGGCTGGAGCTGGAGGCCATCGTGCAGGTGTCGATGCGCCATGACGTGGAGGGCTGGCACGACACCTTTATCGCCGCGGTCCAGTCCTGGCCCGAAGTGCTGTCGGCGTACATCATCACCGGCGACAGCAACTACATCCTGCGCGTGCAGGCGCGCAACCTGAAGCACTACTCGGATTTCATCGTGAACCGGCTGTACCGCACCAAGGGCGTGATGGATATCCGCTCGAACATCGTGCTGCAGCGGATCAAGACCGACAGCTCGCCGCTGGCGATCCTGAAGGCGGCAGGGGAAGACGCCTAGCGCTGCGTGTGCAGCGCGATCAGCTGGCGCAGCGTTTCCTTGAGCTGCGCCCCTTGCTCGGGGCCGAAATCGTTCAGCACCGCGTGCTCATGCTGGGCGGCGCGTTCCAGCAGCGGCCTGGCCAGCGCCAGCCCGCGCGGCGTGATCGAGATCAGCGCATGGCGGCGGTCGGTGGTGCCGGCGGTGCGCTTGACCAGCCCCTCGGCGGCCATGCGGTCGACCAGCTTGGTCAGCGTGGGCTGCTTGGTCAGCGTGATTTCGGCCAGCGCGCCGATGGTGCAGTCGGCGCGGTCGGCCAGCGTCGCCAGCACGCGCCATTCCGGCACAGACAGGCCGCGGGCTTCGACCTCGCGGTGGAATTCGCCGGAAATCAGATGGCTGGCGCGGGCCAGCAGGTAGGCCAGGTAGCCGTCGACGAAAGGCTGGTCCGCCATGATGGAGCCGCAGGCGCTCAGGGTTCGAGCGGACTGGTGGTGGAGAACTGGCCGCCCTGGAACACCAGCGGGCCATCGGGGCCTTCGAGCACGCCGCAGCGCTCGACCTCGCCGACGAAGATCACATGGTCGCCCTCGTCGTAGCGGCTGCGGTTATGGCATTCGAACCACGCCAGCGCATTGGCCAGGATCGGCAGGCCGGTGGCCGACAGCCGGTAGTCGACGCCCGCGAAACGGTCGCCCTTCAGCGTGGCGAAGCGCTGGCACAAGTCCAGTTGCGACGCTGACAGCACATTGATGATGTAGTGGGTGCCGTCGCGGAACATCGGCAGGCTGTTGGCGCGCGTGGCCATGCTCCACAGCACCAGCGGCGGATCCAGCGACACCGAGTTGAACGAACTGGCGGTGATGCCGATGAACGGCGGCGCGCCGGCCGCGACCGATTCGGCGCTGGCGCGGGTGGTGATCACCGTCACGCCGGTCGCGAACTGCGACAGCGTGCGGCGGAAATGCTGCGCATCGAAGTCCGGTGCGGCGGCGACGTTGGCGATCCGTGGCTGGGCCTCAGGCATGCCCATTGGGGCTCCACTGGAGTTCATGAAATTTCATATATATTATTCGCGCCAGGGACTTCAACCAAGTCCGCCGACACGCCGCCCTGCAGCGGGTGCCGGCCAGGATACAAAAAACAGCGCGGCGCATGCCGCCAAGAAAACACGCAGGAGACAAGACATGCTCATCGAGCAGATCGAACACCGCTGGCTGGCGGCATTCCGGCGCACCCTGGAACTCTGTGCCCTGCAGGGCGCGGAAGTTGTTGGAATTGTAACGGAGTCGCAATCCCGCCCTGTCAACGTGGCCTTGGCCGAGCTCGCGGTGCAGTCGCTGGGCGCCACGCCCGTCCGGATCCAGGTGCCGACACCGGCGCTCAGTGCGCCGGCGCCGGTACGCTCGACCGGCGCCAGCGATGCCCTGCAACACCTCGCCCCGGTCGTGGCCGCACTGTCCCGCTGCCACCTGGTGCTCGACTGCACCGTCGAAGGCCTGTTGCATGCCCCCGAGTTGCCGCTGATCCTGCGCGGCGCCGACGGCGTGGTGCCGCGCATGCTGATGGTCAGCAACGAACATCCCGAGATCCTGGAGCGCTGCCAGCCTGCCCCGGCGCTGGAAGGCACGGTGCGCGCCGCGATGAAGCGCCTGCGCGGCGCGAAAGAAATGCGCGTGCATTCGGCCGCCGGCACCGAGCTGCGCATCGGCCTGGCCGACGCTCGCGTGGGCGGCGTCTGGGGCTTTTGCAACAAGCCGGGGCAGGTCTCGCACTGGCCGGGCGGCCTGTGCCTGGCGTTTCCGGCCAGCCGCCAGGTCAACGGCACGCTGGTGCTGGCGCCGGGCGATGTCAACCTGACCTTCAAGACCTACCTGCGCGACGCCGTGGTCTGCCATATCGAGGACGACTACATCGCCGCCGTCGAAGGGCAGGGCGTCGACGCCGACATGATGCGCGGCTATTACCAGGCATGGGCCGACCGCGAAGGCACGCGTGACGCGTACGCGGTCTCGCACGTCGGCTGGGGCCTGAACCGGATGGCGCGCTGGGATGCGCTGGCCTTCTACGACAAGCGCGACTGTAACGGCACCGAACTGCGCGCGTTCGGCGGCAACTTCCTGTTCTCCACGGGCGCCAACGAGGTGGCGGGCCGCCATACGCTGGGCCATTTCGACCTGCCGCTGCGCAACTGCACGGTCTCGCTCGACGGCCGCAATGAGGTGGAGGCAGGCCAGCTCGTGGAGATGCAGGCATGAGCGCGCCCACCCTCCATAAACATCCCAACGGCATCGCCACGCTGGAGTGGGGCGTCGGCCCGGTGGCGGTGGTGATGCTGCATGGCATCGGCGGCGGCAAGGCCGCGTGGCCGGCACAAGGCGAGGCGCTGGCGCAGGCGGGCTACCGCGCGCTGGCGTGGGACATGCCCGGCTATGGCGACAGCGCCATGATTGACCCCTACGATTTCGACGGCCTGGCCCGCGCGCTGGCGCCGCTGCTGCAGAGCGAGCGCGATGCCGGCCGGCGCGTGGTGCTGCTCGGCCACAGCATGGGCGGCATGGTGGCGCAGCAGGCGTATGCCGCCACGCCGGCGCTGGTCGACGGCATGGTGCTGTCCGGCACCTCGCCCGCATTCGGCAAGGGCGACGGGCCGTGGCAGCGCGAGTTCATCGCCGCGCGCACCGCGCCGCTGGACGCCGGCAAGAGCATGGCCGAGATGGCGGCGGGGCTGGTGCGCACGATGGTGGCGCCGGACGCCGACGCGCCCGCGGTGGCCTTCGCCACGAGCGTGATGGCCGCCGTGCCCGCGCCCGCCTACCGCGCCGCGCTGGGCGCGCTGGTGCGCTTCAACCAGCGCGACGCGCTGCCGCACATCGCCGTGCCGGTGCTGGCGCTGGCCGGCCAGCACGACACCAATGCCTCGCCCGAGGTGATGCAGCGCATGGCGCAGCGCATCCCCGGTGCCGAGTACCTCTGCCTGCCCGATGTCGGCCACCTGGCCTGCATGGAGCGGCCGGCGGCCTTCAACGCGCCCGTACTCGCTTTCCTCCAGCGGCATTTCCCGGTGCGCTGAAACGCGCGCCGGTCCCGAAGTCCCTGAAAACCAGATCAACGGCGCAGGTCCATATCGGCCCGCGCCAAGGAGACCGCGACATGCCTTCCGGCCAGCTCGACTTCATTCCTGCCGTTGGTACGGCGGATTTCACCCCGCGCCAGGCGCGCCTGCTGGCGCTGGCCAACCGCCTGGGCCGCGAACGCTTTGCCGCGCGCGCTGCCACCTGGGACCGCGAGGCCAGCTTTCCGTTCGCCAACTACGACGACCTGCGCGAGGCCGGCCTGCTGGCGCTGTGCGTGCCGGAAGCCTTCGGCGGCGAGGGCGCGGACTTTGCCACCTATTGCATGGTGGGCGCCGAGATCGGCCGCTTCTGCGGCGCCACGGCGCTGACGTACAACATGCATATCTGCTCGACCATGTGGACCGGCACGCTGTCCGATGGCATCGAGATGACGCCCGGACAGCGCGCCGAGCACGAGGCCCGCCGCGCGCTGCATTTCGCACGCGTGGTGCGCGACGGCGCGGTCTACGCGCAGCCGTTCTCCGAAGGCTCGGCGGCGGCCGCCGGCAAGGCGCCGTTCGGCACCACCGCGCGCAAGGTCGAAGGCGGCTGGGTGCTGAATGGCCGCAAGATCTTCGCCTCGCTGTCGGGCGCGGCCGACTACTACGGCATTCTCTGCACCGAGGACCGCGGCGACCAGCATCCCGACATGCGCGATACCCTCTATATCGCCGTGCCGGGCAAGGCCGACGGCCTCACCGTCACCGGCGAATGGGATCCGATGGGCATGCGCGGCACGGTCTCGCGCACGCTGCTGCTCAAGGACGTGTTCGTGCCAGACCAGGAGCAGCTGATGCCGCGCGGAGTCTACTACCGCGCCGCGCAGACCTGGCCGGCCATGTTCTTCACGCTGTCGCCGACCTACCTCGGCGTGGCGCAGGCCGCCTACGACTTCACCGTGCAGTACCTGCGTGGCGAGGTGCCGGGCCAGCCGCCGGTCAAGCGCCGCATGTACCCGACCAAGCAGATCGCGGTGGCGCAGATGCGCATCCAGCTGGAGAGCATGCGCTCGATCTTCTGGCGCGTGATCCATGAAGCGAAGCCGAACCCTTCCAAGGACGAGCGCCTGCGCCTCTACGCCGCGCACTACACCGTGATGGAAGGCGCCAACGATATCGCACGGCTGGCGATCCGAACCTGCGGCGGGCAGTCGATGCTCAAGGACCTGCCGCTGGAGCGCCTGTACCGCGATTCGCGCTGCGGCGCGCTGATGCTGCCCTGGACCGCCGAACTGATCCTGGACCGCATGGGCCGCGAAACGCTGTACGAATCCGGCGAGCGCGACGAATGAGCGGCGCCCGCCCTGGCCCTGGCCCCTCCCGTCCCGGTGCCGCCGGACTCGGCGCGCTGCCGGCCATGCTGTGGGCGCATGCCGAGGCGGCGCCGCAGCGGCCCGCACTGCATTACCTCGGCCGCACCTTCAGCTACGGCGAGCTGTGGCGCCGCGTGGAGCGCGCCAGCGCCCACCTGGCGGCGACATGGGCCATCCGCCCCGGCGACCGGGTCGGCACGCTGTGCCTGAACCATGAATTGCAGCTGGTGCTGCTGTTCGCCTGCGCGCGGGTCGGGGCGATGTTCGTGCCGCTGAACTACCGGCTCGCCGCGGCCGAGCTGCATGCCATCGCCGGCCATGCGCAGCTGGCGCTGCTGTTCCACGATGACGCGCATGCCGCGCTGGCGCCGGAGGCCGGCGCCAGCCAGTGCCGGCTGGCGCATCTGGAACGCATCATCGATCACCCGGCGCCGGCCGTCGCCAGCTTCCCGCACGTTGCCGGCGACGCGCCGCTGCTGCTGGCCTACACCTCGGGCACTACCGGCAAGCCCAAGGGCGCGGTGCATACGCAGGCCGGGCTGCTGGCCAATGCGCGCGCCAGCTGGTGGGCGCACGGCATGACGCCGGACGATCACGTGCTGTCGGTGCTGCCGACCTTCCATGTCGGCGGCCTGTGCATCCAGACGCTGCCGGCGCTGCTGGCCGGTGCGCAGGTGACGCTGCATGACCGTTTCGCGCCCGGCGCGTGGCTGGCGTCGGTCGCGCAAGCGCGCCCGAGCCTTGCGCTGATGGTGCCGGCCACGCTGCGCGCGGTGCTGGAGCATCCCGGCTGGGACCGCGCCGACCTGTCGCCGCTGCGCGGCGTGATGGCCGGCTCCTCGACCATCCCCCGGTCGTATATCGACGCGTTCCACGCGCGCGGCGTGCCGCTCGGCCAGGTCTATGGCGCGACCGAGACCGGACCGGTGTCGGTGGTGCTGAAGCTGGAAGACGCGATGGCGCGACCCGGCTATGCCGGCTGGCCGGTGCCGGAGGTGACGGTGCGGCTGGCTGGCGCGGATGGTCCCTGCGGCGCCGAGGTAGCGCAGGGCGAAGTCGGCGAATTGTGGGTGCGCGGCGCCAACGTCATGGCCGGATATTGGAACCAGCCCGCCGATGGCCTGCCCGGCGGCTGGTTCCGCTCCGGCGACCTGGCCCACCGCGATGCCGACGGCTGCATCGAGGTGGTCGGCCGCAGCAAGGACATGATCATTTCCGGCGGCGAGAACATCTATCCGGCCGAGATCGAGAATGTGCTGCTCGGCCTGCCCGGCGTGCAGGAGTGCGCAGTGGTGGGGGTGGCCGACGCGCGCTGGGGCGAGGTGCCGGTGGCGGTGATCGTGCCGGCGCCGGGCGCCGACCGCGCGCCGCTGGCCCCGGCGCCGGTGCGCGAGGCGCTGGCCGCCCGTATCGCCCGCTTCAAGCTGCCGCGCGAGGTGGTGCTGCTAGACGACCTGCCGCGCAGCGCGCTGGGCAAGGTGATGAAGCCCCAGCTGCGGGCGCTGCTGGAATCGCAACGCCAAGGCGACCACGCCGGCTGACACGGCAGTCCAGCCGCATGGCCGATGCGCGCACGCCCGTCTGCGCTTATGCTTGAGGTCCGTGAAACCGGACAACCATAGACATAGACCAGCCAAGGGAGCGGCGCACATGGAACAACGATTTGATACGGCCACGCTGGGGGGCGGGTGCTTCTGGTGCCTGGAGGCGGTCTACCAGCAGGTCAAGGGGGTAGTCGCGGTGGAGTCGGGCTATACCGGCGGCCATGTGGATCATCCGACCTACCAGCAGGTGTGCGAGGGCGATACCGGCCACGCCGAAGTGGTGCGCGTCACTTTCGACCCGTCCGTGATCACTTTCCGCGAGATCGTCGAGATCTTCTTTGCCATCCACGACCCGACCACGCCGGACCGGCAGGGCAACGACGTCGGGCCGCAATACCGCTCGGTCATTTTCACGCACTCGGAAGCGCAGCGCGCCGTCGCCGAGTACGTAATGCGCGAACTGGCCACGGCCAAGGTCTTCGATGCCCCGATCGTCACCCAGGTCGAGCCCGAGCAGCCGTACTGGCGCGCGGAAGAGGGCCACCAGAACTACTTCCAGGACCACCCGAGCCAGGGCTACTGCGCCTTCGTGATCTCGCCCAAGCTGGCCAAGTTCCGCAAGCAGTTCGCCGCCAAGCTGCGGGTGTAGCGGACGCTTACAGCCGTGCGGCGATGGCCTCGGCCAGCCGCACGATGCTCAGCGGCGCGCAGCCTTCGGCATTGTTGCTGACGATGACGATGGCGGGCTGGCCGGCGCGCAGGGTGCCCGCCACGACGTCGGCGATGGCATCGCGCGTGCCGGGATCGTCGTCGACGATGCGGTCGAAGGGCGCGTACAGCTTCTCGGCATACGCGTAGGGCCTGCCCGCATGCAGCATCCAGCGCAGCAGCAGCGGCCCGGGGCCGGCTTCATCCATCAAGGCCTGCGCTGCGGCCTGGCGCGGCACCGCCGGCAGGCGGTCGCGCGCCGACAGGCAGAAGCGCGCGCCGTGGCGGCGCAGCAGCTTGATATAGCGCGGCGTCAGCAGCGCCGGGTCGCGCAGCTCGACGGCATAGCAGGCATGCGGCGTGATGGACGGGTCCAGCGGCGGCAGCGTGCCCAGGAACGCGTCGAGCCGCTCAAGGAATACGCCGCTGTCCGCCAGGCTGCCCATCGGCGACAGCTGGAACAGCAGCGGCCCGCATTTGCCGCCGAGGCCGGCGCTCGCCGGGGCGATGAAGTCGCGCACCGCGATCTCCGCGTCCAGGAACGCCGCGTTGGCGAGCCGGCCGGCGCCGTCCGAGCCGCGCAGCCAGGCGTCGCAGACGCTGGCTGGCGCCTTGACCACGAAGCGGAAGCCGTCCGGCACTTGCGCCGCGTAGGAAAGGTAGTCGGCCAGCGGGATCGGCCCGTAGAAGCCGCGATCGATCCCCGCCGCGCGCAGCAGCGGATGGCGCGAGTACGCGGCCAGTCCCTTGCGCGACAGCATGCTGTCGCCGTACTCGCCGTCGTAGACCAGCTGGTTCCAGCCGGAGTATGCCCACGACGAGGTGCCGAAGTAAAGGCTGGCGGGCAGGCGCGCCGACAGCGCGCGCAGTGCCTCGTCCATCGGCGCGGGTTGCACGCCCTGGGCACGGACGGACTTTGCGGGAGGGGCGGGAGCTTGTTGCGGGGCGGGCACGGGCAGCCCGCCAAAGAGGTCTTCAGTCAATCGCTTCGGTTTCGGGTTCGGTATCGTTCAGTCGTTGCGCCCGATGGGCTGCTCATAAATATAGCGGCGCGACCAAGGCACCGTGCCCGACGACATCCCGGCCTTGTGGCAGACCACCTGGTAGATCGACATCTTGTCGGTCTCGAAGGCATGCGAGCAGCCGGCCAGGTACACGCGCCAGATGCGGTACTTCTTCTCGCCGACCATATCGCGGATGGTTTCGCCCTTCGCCTCGAAATTATCGGCCCAGTGGCGCAAAGTCTGCGCGTAGTGGCGGCGCAGCAGTTCCACGTCGATCGCCTCCAGGCCGCCTTGCTCCAGCGTCTTCAGCACCAGCCCGATGTGCGGCAGTTCTCCTTGCGGGAACACGTAGCGGTCCATGAACTCGGCGCCGTCCATCGGCGTCTGGCCGTTGTCGGGATCGGGCGAGGTGATGCCGTGGTTCATCGCGTAGCCGTCATCGGCCAGCAGTTCGCGCATGCGGCGGAAATATCCAGGCAGGTTGTCCTTGCCCACGTGCTCGAACATGCCGACGCTGGTGATTCGGTCGAAGGTGCCGGTGGTGTCGCGGTAATCCTGCAGCCGGATCTCGATGCGGTCGGACAGTCCTGCCGCCCTGACGCGCTCGGCGGCCAGGTCAAACTGGTTCTGCGACAGCGTGATGCCCACGCAGCGCGCCCCGTACTTCTGCGCGGCGCGCAGCACCAGCGCACCCCAGCCGCAGCCGATGTCCAGCAGCGTCTGCCCGGGCTGCAGCCGGATCTTGGTCAGGATATGGTCGATCTTCTTCAGCTGCGCGGTGGCCAGGTCCTCGTCGCCGTTCTCGAAATAGGCGCACGAATACACCATGTTGGGATCGAGCCAGAGCTTGTAGAAGTCGTTGGAAACGTCGTAGTGGTACTGGATCGATTCCCGGTCTTTCTGCCTGGTGTGCGAGAAATGCTGCGCCACCCTGGCCAGCGCGCCGCCGGCGCGCCGCGTGGCGGCCGCCGACAGGCCGTAGCCGACCTTGATGATGTCGGCCAGCCGGCCGTCAAAGTCGATCTTGCCCTGCACGTAGGCCTCGCCCAGGTTGTCCAGGCTTGGCGTCAGCAGCAGCGGCAGTGCCGCGGCCTCGCGCACGGTCAGCGTGACCTGCGGCTTGTCGAAATGGCCCAGGGCATATTCGGTGCCATTCCACAGGCGCAAGCAGACCGGCAGGTTGGCATTGTCACGCAGGTCGGCGATCCAGTTGTCGAGTTGCTTTTCCAGGGCTTGCTTGAAAAACATGCGCTTTACCTCCCGATGGTTGCGGCACGCGCTCGACCGGTCCTCCGGACAAGGCAGGTACTGCCCCGAGCCTTGACCCGAGTCCGTCGCGAGCGCTTGCGTAAAAATCACCAAGCGACGCCAGTCCCACTTTAGTCGAATTCCGCGGGCAGTGCAGCGCACCCTCGGGAAGCCCCCGGGAAAGACCCGTCCGGACCTCCGTGGCCAGCGCGTCAGGGCGAAAGGCGCACGATCTGCCAGGCACCGCCCGGCTGGACGCGATAGGCGATGCGGTCATGCAGGCGCGAAGGGCGCCCCTGCCAGAATTCCATCGCGGTCGGCACCAGCCTGTAGCCGCCCCAGTGCGGCGGGCGCGGCGGGTTGTCGCCGAACTTGCTGCGGTATTCCAGCTCGCGCTGCTCCAGCACGTCGCGGCCGGGCACTTCGCGGCTTTGTTCGGAAGCCCACGCGCCCACGCGCGAGCCGAGGGGGCGCGAGGCGAAATAGGCGTCGCTCTCGTCGTCGGCAACTTTTTCGACGATGCCTTCCACGCGCACCTGGCGCTCCAGCTGTACCCAGTGGAACAGCAGCGCGGCGCGCGGGTTTGCCGCCAGGTCCAGCCCCTTGCGGCTCTCGTAGTTGGTGAAGAAGGTGAAGCCGCGGTCGTCGATGCCCTTGAGCAGCACGATGCGCGCGGAAGGCTGGCCATCGGCGCCGACAGTGGCCAGCGTCATGGCATTGGGTTCGGGCAGCTTGGCCGTGACCGCCTCGTCGAACCAGCGCTTGAACTGGCTCATCGGGTCGGGGGCCACGTCGGTTTCGGACAGCGAGCCCAGGACATAGGTACGGCGGAGGTCGGCGAGTTGAGTCATGTCACAATCATCGGAGAATCGGTCGGGATGCGCGGCGGGCCCGGGGGCGAGGGCGCAGGTCCGGCTGATTCGAGTATAGCGAATGCTTCGCGGGCCGCATTTGCGCGCCGGCAAGGCGTGCGGGCGGCGTCACAGCGGACAGGGCGCGCGCCGGGGCTCAAGCCGGCGGCAGCGCCCGGCGTCCCTGGCGCCGCGAGTAGTAACCGGCCGCGCCCATGGCTCCGGCCATCGACAGGAAGATTGGCAGCATGCCAAGCGCCGTGCCGACCACGCCGAAGGTCAGCGGCCACACCACCTGGCTGGTATTGAGCACCGCGGAGCGCAGGCCCAGCGCCTCGCCCGCGCGTCCGTGCGGCGACACCGTGTGCAGGATGTTCATGACATTGGGCTGCGCGCTGCCCAGCGCCAGCCCGAGCACGAAGGCCAGCCCGCACATCAGCCAGAAATGCGTGACGAAGGGGTAGGCCAGGTAGGCCAGGGCGCCCACCAGCAGCGCGGTGCGGATGATCTTCCACTCCGACAGGCGGCGCGACACCACCGGCATCGCCACGCGGATAATCAGCGTGGCAATGGCGAAGGCGCCCAGCACCCAGCCGATCGACGACGGCGACAGCCCGATGCGCGAGCCCTGGATCGGGATCAGGAAGGCATGCAGGTCCCAGGCCGCCGACAGCACCGCGCTGGCGACAAAGACGGCGCGCAGCTCGGGATACTGCAGCAGGTCCAGCGTGGAGCGGCGGCTGCCGTCCTCGATGGCGATGCGGCCGGCATTGCCGCCCTGCGCCGGCAGCCGCGGGCGCACCCACTGCAGGCCGGCCTGGCCGACCAGCGCCACCCCGACCAGCACGGCAAAAGCGGGGCGGAATCCGGCATGCTCGATGACGTAGCCCATCGCCACCGGCCCCAGCGTGCCCGACACCGACAGCCCGAGCGCGTGCCAGGTGTAATTGCGCAGCCGCGTCTCGTTGGTCGAGACCTGGCCGATCAGCAGCTGCATTGCCACCTGGACCAGCATGAAGCCCACGCCGATCAGCGCGCACGACAGGTACAGCGCATCCAGTTCATGCCACAGCGCCGGCAGCAGCGTGCCGGCCACCACCATCAGCGAGCCGGCGGTCATCGGCTTGCGCGGACCGATCTCGTCGATGCGCTTGCCGGCGCGGATCGCGAGCAGCATCGGCAGCAGCGCATACAGCGACATCAGCACGCCGAGCGTGACTGTGGAAGCCTTGAGGGAAATCGCGAACAGCGACACCACCACGCGGCTGGCGTTGAATGCCACGTGGTTGCACACCGTCAGCGCGATCAGCCAGGTGATCGGCGGGACGGCGGTGTGCGGCAGCGACATGGGGGCGGGCGAGTGGCGTCGTGGGGCCGCGCTCGTGGGCGGCCGGCGGCCGTGCCGAGGCGGACAACAAAAAACGAAAACAACCGGAAACAAAGGGCGGCCGCAGCCGCGCCTTCCGAAGAATGCGAACGGGCGAACCCGCCTCGCATCCGATGCTTGCCATGCTTAAACTTCTTGTAAATGGCCGTTTAATTATGCGCCGCATGTGGGCGAGTTACAACGGCAATCTGCGACGGGATGTCGCAGCCGGCGGAAGTGTTGCTGTTTCGCTTCAGACAACTGCAGACATGTCGCCACGCGGCGACATTCCCGGCAAGGCGCCGGGGTGTCCATTGGCTCAGCCGCCCTTGTATAGCGCCGCGTCGTTGTCCGGGCGCAATGGCTTGCGCGCTTCGCGCTCTGGCGGGGGCGACGGGTGTGCAGGGCGGCCGGCCTGCGCCTCGGCCTGTGCGGCGGTGCCGGGCGTTTCCGGCGGGATCGGCTTGCCTGCGGTCATGCCCGCGGTACCGCCGGCCTTTGGATCCTTATAGGTCTTGCCGGGAGGCGGCGCGAGCGGGCGCTTGCGCAGGTCGGCCAGCAGTGTGGCGCACTTGCTGCTGTCGCCGCCGGGCGACAGGTCCACCAGCGGCAGTACCGCGGTGGCGACCGGCGCCACCAGGGCGAGCGACAGCGCCCCGCCGGCGCGCAGCGCCAGCACGCCGATGTCGGGGCTGACGGTCGGCTTCTTCATGGTTCCGCCCACGTACAGCGGCGAGCGCAGGGAAAAGATGCGCAGGCCCTTGGAGTCCGGATGGATCGTCAGCGCCAGCCGCTCGCTGCGCAGGTCGATGCCGCCGGTGGTCACGATGACGGCATCGTCGGTATCGAGCACGAAGGTGCGCGCGCGTGCGATGCCATTGGTAAAGGCAAAGTCACTGACGCCGCAGTTGATCTGCACCGGCCGGTCGCCGAACAGCTTGTTGATCACCAGGCTGCCCACGTTCAGGCCGATCGCTTCCAGGATGAACTTGCTGACGGTGCCGTTCTCTACCAGCAGCTTGGCCTCGCCGTTGGATGTTCCCAGCAGTGTCCCGACCGAATTGCCGGTGGCGGACAGCCTGGCGCTGCCATTGAGTTCGCCGATGCTGGCGCGCATCAGGTCGATGGTGGGAAACAGCTGCTTGAGCTTCATGTGGCGCGCGGTCATGTCGACCATCGCGCCCATTGGCTCGCGCTTGCCGTCCAGGCGCACGTTCGACACGAGGTTGCCGCCGGCCACGCCGAAGTTGAGCGGATCGAGCAGCAGCACGCCATCCTGCAGCTTCAGGTGAGTGACCAGGTTGGTGATGGGCAGGTCCGCGTCGCGGATGATGCGCTTGCCAGTGAAGTGCACGTCGGCATCGATCTTGTCCCAGCGCTCGGTACGGAACGGCGCCACCGGCAGGGCCTTGTCGGGCGGCTGCCGCACCGGGCTGTCCTTGGCCGGTTGCCCGGGCTTGGCGTCGGCGCCGATCAGCGGCGCCAGGTCGACGAAGCGCAGCTGGTTCGACTGCAGGGTGCCGGCCAGCAGCGGGCGCGGCTCGCGCTTGGTGAAGGTCAGCGTGCCGGACAGGTCGCTGCCGCCGACACGGCCGGTGAACTTCTGGTACTCGTAGATCGAGCCTTCCTTGCGCAGCGTGGCCATCAGCCGGCCGCGCGTTTCATAGGGTGGGGTCGACGGCAGCACCACGCCGGTGAGCGCATATAGCTTGGCCATGCTGTCGCCGGCCAGCGTCAGGTGGACGTCGACCGCGGCCAGGTGGGCGGGATTGGTCACGGTGCCTTCGATGAGCGCGCGCGTGGTGCCCACGCGCACATCGGCCAGGAACGGGAACGGCACATCGGTATTGCGCAGGCTCAGCACGGTGCCTGCCTTGCCGCTGGCATTGATGGTGGCATCGTTGTAGCGGCCGGTGGCTTTCCAGCGCAAGCCGTAGCGGTCGTTGCCGGCGGTGGCCGAGGCGGGCGGACCCGATGCAGACGGCGCCGAGGCGGACGGCGGGGACGTTGCCGACGGCGCGGATGCCGCCGCACCGCTGGCGGGCGGCCCGGGCGGCACGGCGGAAGCCTGCGGCCCGACCAGCGCGCCGTCGCGCGCCTTGTCATAGAGCGGGTTGTCGCCGATGGTGTCGAGCTGGGCCTGCAACTCGATCTTCTTGAACTGGTCGGCCAGCGCCAGGTTGCCGCGCGCCAGCACTACTTCGCCAATATCCAGCTCCCATTTTGACGGGCCTTTCTTGGGGCCGAACTCGAGCGTCCAGTTGTTGCGCGAATCGGCCAGCCGCTCCAGCCAGACCGCGGGGCTGTCGACGACGATGGTGGGCACGGCGATCTGGTGCGCCAGCAGCGGGATCGGGCGCAGTACGAAGATCAGTTCGCGCACGGTGGCGAGGTGGGGCTGGCTGGCCCAGTCGGTATTGGCGATGGTGATGTCTCGAGCCGACAACCGCGGCCACGGCACCAGCGTATGCCAGCCGGTCTCGCCCTCGCCGCGGCGCCAGGTCACGGTAAGGTCGCCGTTGATGGCAAAGGGACGGCCGATGGCCTCGGAAACCTTGTCGTTGAGCCAGGGTTTGACGCGGTTCCAGTCGAAGGTCAGGAACAGGATGACCAGCAGCGCGATCAGCGCGATCGGTGTCAGCACACTCCACAGGACGACCTTGCGGCGCACGGGCATGAGGGGGGCTCCTCTATGGCGGGGCAGGTCCGCTGGTACCGGCCGGCCCGAAAGGCCTGGTGGGGGCTTGCCGGGCCTTGCGTGGGGCGGCGAACGGACCACTGCAGGTCTATTGTATAGTTGCGCGCTTCCCGTCTTTGTCGGGGATTGGCTGACATCGCCGCCGGATAATGCCGGTTTTTTCTGCCGGCGCGGCCCCGGCCGCGGCCGCCTGGTCCCCACTCCGAGCCCTCAGCATGAACGATGCCGCACACCCCTTGCCTGGCGAGCTTCCCGGAGACCTCCCCGGTCATCTGCCTGGCCTGCCCGAGCCGCTGACCCACGAAAGCCCGGCCGACGACGACTACCACCGCCGCTTCGGCGGCGTCGCGCGGCTGTATGGCGCTGCCGGGCTGGCACGGCTTGAGGCGGCCCATGTGTGCGTGGTCGGCATCGGCGGCGTGGGCAGCTGGGCCGCCGAGGCGCTGGCGCGCAACGCGGTCGGCCGCATCACGCTGATCGACCTCGACCATATCGCGCTGTCCAACACCAACCGGCAGGTCCACGCGCTGGGCGATGCCTACGGGCGCGCCAAGGTCGAGGCCATGGCCGAGCGCATCGTCGCCATCAATCCGCGCTGCCGGGTGACGCAGGTCGACGACTTCGTCACCACCGACAACGTGCCCGCGCTGCTCGGCGCCGGCTATGACTACGTGATCGACGCCATCGACGCCGTGCGCGTCAAGACTGAAATGCTCGGCTGGGCGCGGCGCCAGGGCGTGCCGGTGATCACCTGCGGCGGTGCCGGCGGCCAGCTCGATCCCACGCGCGTGCGCATCGACGACCTGGCGCGCACGATCCAGGACCCGCTGCTGTCCAAGGTGCGCGCGGGGCTGCGCAAGCAGTGGGGTTTCACGCGCGACCCCAAGAAGAAGTTCGGCATTGCCGCGGTCTATTCCGACGAGCCGCTGCAGTATCCGGAGCCTGAGCAGCAGGCCTGCGAGATCGACGAGGCGCCGCCGCACGATGGGCACGCCGGCCATCCGGTTGCGAGCGGGCCGCAGGGGCTGGCCTGCGCGGGCTTCGGCTCCTCGGTGGCGGTGACGGCCGTGTTCGGCTTCGTGGCGGCGTCGGCGGCGATCGGCGCGATCGTGCGCGGCTAAGGCCGCACAGCGTCAGCCGCCGCACAACGTTCAGGCGCTCAACGCGCGCAGCAGGCCGTCGACCTCGGCCTCGCCCGGCGCCAGGTTGTCGAAGAAGATCAGTTCGGGATATTCGTCCGCGGTGGGCATGAAGCGCCGCGTGCGGTACGCGTCCCAGTGCTCCAGCTTGTAGGCATCGTTAGGGTTGCCGCGCCGGATGATGCGCGCGTGCGCTTCGTCTTCCGGCAGGTGCACCCAGACGATGCGGACGGTGGTTCCTTGCGGCACCTGCAGCCATTCCGGATCGTTCAGCAGGTGGGCGCGAATCTCGCGCGACAGCGGGCCGATCACCAGTACGCTGATGCCCAGCGCCAGGTTTTCCCGCGCGGTATCGAGCAGGCCCTGGTATTCGGGGTCGCGCAGGTTGTCGAGGTAGGCCGGGCTGTCGCGGTCGTTGGGGTCGCCGGTGATCGCGGCCATGGCAGCGGCGCTGTAGCGGCCGTACAGCGTGTCCTTGTCGAGCAGGCAGAAGGGCTCGCCGGTGGCCTGCATCAGCGGGCCGATCAGGCGGTGGGCAAGGCTGGTCTTGCCGGTGCCGGCATGGCCGCAGAAGAAGATCAGTCGTGGCATGTGCGATAAAGGTGGCGGGCGGGGCGCATACCCCACAGCATACCCGCCCGGCTTGCGCAAGATCAGATGCGGGCCGCGGCGATTCGGTATCCTTGCCGTTTCCCACACGATTTCCCCACGATTGCCGCCGCTCCCCATGGACGCCAAAGACCAGCTTTCCTCCGCCGGCCTGCCCGAAGACCTCCATCTCGGCGAACCGGTCACCGATGCCACCCACGCCGAGTTCGTGCAATTGCTGGCCGCGGTGGCCAGTGCCGACGATGCCGGCTTCCTGGCCGCGATGGACGAGTGGATCGACCATACGCGCCACCATTTCGCGCAGGAAGAACAGTGGATGGAGGCGATGGGTTTCGGCCCGCGCCATTGCCACGCGGGCGAGCACAAGCAGGTGCTGGCCGTGGCCGTCGCCGTGCGCGACAAGGTCCGGACCGACGGCGAATTCGGGCTGGGCCGCCGGCTGGTGTCCGAGCTGTCAGGCTGGTTCGACCATCACGTCAAGTCGATGGACACGATGATGGTCGAGCATATGCGCGAGAACGGCTTCACGCTGGTGGAAGGGCCGGCTGAGGCGGCCTGAATCCCCCGAAGCCGGCCGAAGCCAGGTCAGGCAGGCCGCGCCGCGTCGCGGTCGATCACCACGAAATACTTGCGCACCGGCTCCAGCACCTGGAACAGGCCGGTGAAGCCCGCCGGGATCACACAGGCGTCGCCCGGGCCGAACTCGCTGGCCTGGCCGGACTCGTCGCTGATGCGGATGCGGCCGCTGATCACATGGAAGAACTCTTCCTTGCCCGCCGGGAAGGCGATGCGCCACGCGCCGGGCTCGCAGGCCCAGATACCGCAATCGAAATCGCCGTGTTCGGCGCTGTAGTGCGTCCAGGTGGTGCGGTCGGGGTTGCCCGACACCAGGCGGTCGGGCCGCGGGCGGTCGTGGGTCGGGGCGGGTTCGGTCCTGAAATCGATCAGCCGGGGCGTGGACATGGCGCTTGGCTCCCGCTCAGTTCAGCGACGTGCTCAGCTGGCGGCGCCAGCGCGACACCACTTCGGGCCGGTCGGCCAGCATCTCGAATACCGACAGCATGGTCTTGCGGCCGATATCGTCCTCGAAGCCGCGGTCGGTGCGCACGATCGCCAGCAGCTGCTCCAGCGCCGGCTCGTATTGCTGGCGCGCGATCATCAGCCGCGCCAGGTCCAGCCGGGCCGCCAGGTCGCGCGGATCGGCGGCGATGCGGCCGGTGAGGGTGGCCTCATCGGGCAGGCCGGCGGCGTTTTCCATGGCTTCGATGCGCGTGCGCAGGGCGCCGTAGCCATCTTCATGCTCGGCGCGCGGCGAGAGCGCCGCGAATTCCGCCCTGGCCCGGTCGACGGCGTTGCCGTCCAGCAGGAAGCCAATATAGGCCAGCCGCGGGGCGTCGGATTCCGGGTCCGCGGCAATCGCGTCGGCGAACAGGGTCTCGGCGCCGTCGCGGTTGCCGGCGGCGGCCAGTTCCTGCGCCTCGGCCAGCGGCGACCTGGCCTGGCCCGGCGCCAGCCGGCCCAGGAACTCGCGCAGCCCCGATTCCGGCAGCACGCCGGTGAACTGGTCCACGGCCTGGCCGTCGGCGATCGCCACCACATGGGGGATGCTGCGCACGCCGAAATGCGCGGCCAGCTCCTGGTTCTCGTCGACATTGACCTTGACCAGTTTCCAGCTGCCTTCGGCTTCTGCCTCCAGCCGTTCCAGCATCGGGCCCAGCGTGCGGCAGGGGCCGCACCAGGGCGCCCAGAAATCGACCAGCACCGGCGCCTGGTGCGAGGCGTCGATCACTTCGGTCTCGAAATTCTGCAGGTTGACGTCGCTCATGAACAATCCTGGAAAGAGGCGGAGATCCCTCTATTGTGAGGGCGAAGGCGCCAAATACAACGGCTGCCCGTTGTGTTCGGCCGTAGCCGCTCGCCGGCGTCCGGGAAAGTCACCGGTTGAAAATAGAACGATCGTTCAGTTATAGTCCTTGACCATACCGACAGACCCGGTCCGAAGACCGACGCACAGGAGACGTTTCATGCAGAACCCAGCTCGCCCGCATTTCCAGTTCTGGCCAAGGCGCCTGCCGACCGCCATCGTGCTGCCCGAGACGTCGCTCTGGTACAACCTGGAAGTGTCCGCGCTGCGCTATGCCGACAAGGCGGCGATCCGCTATTTCGGCAACGCCATCACCTTCCGCGAACTGGAAGCGCAGGCCACCGCGCTGGCCGGATGGCTGCAGCAGAAGGCGGGCGTGAAGAAGGGCGAGCGGGTGCTGCTGTACATGCAGAACTGCCCGCAGTTCATCATCAGCTACTACGCGATCCTGCGCGCCGACGCGGTGGTGGTGCCGGTCAACCCGATGAACCGGGCCGAGGAGTTCAAGCATTACGTTACCGATGCGCAGGCGCGCGTGGCGATCTGCACGGCCGACCTGGCCGCAGGCGTGGACCAGGCCGTGGCGGAACTGGCGCCGGCCGAGCGCCTGCAGCACCTGCTGGTGACGCAGTACGCCGACGCGCTGCCGCCCACGCACGAGCACCCCGAAGACGCGCCGCCCGCGTGGCTGACCACGCCGCACCCGCTGCCCGCCGGCGCGACCGCATGGGCCGAGGCGCTGGCCGCAGGCCTGCAGCCGGGGCCGCATACCGCCGGGCCCGACGACATGGCGGTGATGCCGTACACCTCCGGCACCACCGGCTTTCCCAAGGGCTGCATCCATACGCACCGCTCGGTCATGCACAACATTGTCGGCGGCGCGACCTGGTCGGGTTCGGGCGCCGAGTCGGTGATCCTGTCGGTGCTGCCGCTGTTCCACGTCACCGGCATGCAGTACGGCATGAACGGCCCGATCTACAGCGGCGCCACCGTGGTGATGCTGCCGCGCTGGGACCGCGAGGTGGCCGGCCGCCTGATCTCGCGCTACCAGGTCACGCACTGGACCAATATCCCGACCATGGTGATCGACTTCCTGGCCAGCCCCAACCTGGCGCAGTTCGACCTGTCGAGCCTGCGCTATATCGGCGGCGGCGGCGCGGCCATGCCGCAGGCCGTGGCCGAGCGCCTGCGCGAGCAGTTCGGGCTGCACTACCTGGAAGGCTACGGCCTGTCCGAGACCATGGCGCCGACGCACAGCAACCCGTCGGACCGGCCCAAGCTGCAGTGCCTGGGCGTGCCGACCTTCAACACCGACGCCCGCGTGATCGACCCGGTCACGCTCAGGGAACTGCCGCCCAACGAGATCGGCGAGATCATCGTCAGCGGCCCGCAGGTGTTCAAGGGCTACTGGGGCAAGGAAGACGCCACGCGCGAGTCCTTCATCGAGTTCGAGGGCAAGACCTTCTTCCGCACCGGCGACCTCGGGCGCATGGACGAGGAGGGCTACTACTTCATCACCGACCGCCTCAAGCGCATGATCAACGCGTCGGGCTTCAAGGTATGGCCGGCCGAGGTGGAGAACCTGCTGTACAAGCATCCCGACGTGCAGGAGGCCTGCATCATCGGCACCCGCGACCCGTACCGCGGCGAGACCGTCAAGGCGGTGGTGGTGCTGCGCGCCCATGCCAAGGGCAAGACCACGCCGGACGAGATCATCGATTGGGCCAAGGAGAACATGGCCGCGTACAAGTATCCGCGGGTGGTGGAGTTCGTGGACGCGCTGCCCAAGTCGGGGACCGGCAAGGTGATGTGGCGGCAACTGCAGGAGAGCGAGAACGCGCGAGCCGTGGCAGAGCAGAAGCCCGCGGCGGCCTGATCTGCGCCGCCAGCCTATGCCCGGGGGCGGGTTCCCATTGCTGGCGAACCGCCCCGGGGCGAGGCTCAATGCCCCCGCACTCGCATCAGCATCTTCACCATCGTCTTGTATCCCCGCTCGCGGGCATGGCGGGTCGGCGTCACGCCTTCGCGGTCGGCCAGGTTGGCATCGGCGCCGGCATCCAGCAGCAGCTGCACCGTTTCCTCGTAGCGCGTGCTGCCATCGCCCAGCACCACCGCTTCAAGCAGAGCCGTCCAGCCCAGGTTGTTGACGTGGTCGACGGCAATGCCCGCTTTCAGCAGCAGCTTGACCACTTCCACATGGCCCTGCTGGCTCGCGCCGATCAGCGCGGTGCCGTCGTAGCGGTCGGTGCTGGCCAGGTCCGCGCCATGCGCCAGCGCCAGCCGGACGATCTCGGCCTGGCCACTGGTGGCGGCCAGCAGGAACGGGCTGTTGGCGTCGGCGTCCTTGTGGTTCACGTCCGCGCCGGCCAGCATCAGCATCCGCGCGACTTCGACGTGGCGGCTCTGCACGGCGGCCAGCAGCGCGCTGCGCCCGCGTTCGTCGGCTGCGCGCGCGGTGGCGCCCGCGGCCAGCAGGCGCGCCACCATGTCCTGGTCGCCGATGCTGGCGGCGGTGATCAAATTGCGGTCGAGTGCGCTCAGGCCGTCGCTGCGCAGCGGTGCGCGCGCCGTGCCGCGCGGCTGCGCGGCGCCGGGCTGGCTGGCGCCGCCGGCCCCGGGC
>NZ_SMNY01000199.1:0-2738 GCF_004353535.1 Cupriavidus sp. L7L | reverse complement strand
CTGTTGCTTCGACAGGCGATTGTAGAAGGTGTCGAGGGATGCAACCACGTCATTGACGGTGGTTCGGGAGAAGGCTCGCCCCAGCACCGCGGTTTTGGTGATCTTCTTCTGTCCGCCGATCTTTTCGACCATGGCGCGGAGGATCTCAAGGGCTCGCTTCACGCCGTACTTCTGGATGGCTGCTACAGCGGCATCCGTGCCGACCTTTTCCGCTGCCAGCAGGCCCTGCAGTTCCAAAGGGGATTCGGCGAGCACGATCATCTGTTGGACGTGAGTGTCCGACTTGCCGTTACGCTCGCAGATCCGCTGAATCGACCATCCGCAGCGCCGCAGGCGCAGGTAGATGTGCCCGAGTTCCAGCCCGTTAAAGCCCCGACCCTGATTGGACGTGAGCATGTGGGCAATGCGTTCGTCCTCCGAGCCGCGAAACTGCCGAGCGTCAAGGTACAGCTGGTCATGGCCTTCGTCCATAAGCTCGATGGCGGCGGTCGTGCGGCACTCGCCGTCGACCAGAAAGATCTCGCCGTCATCGACTTCAACGTCAATCGGTGGGAAAGCCGCTGTGCCAGCAGTCCGCATGGAGACCTTCATGGCGTCGATGTGGGCACGCAGGCCGCTGTTCTTGATCCGGCCATTGTGTCCTGGCCGAACCTTCACGATGCGCGGATCGAGCTTGAAGATCGTCTGCTTGCTGACGCCGTCCATCAGCTTGCTCTCTGCCATCGCCTTCAAGGAAGGCAGCGGCTTATTCGTGTTGGTCATCTGATTCTCCCGTGAAAACGGCCAGCAGGCCGAGCGCATGTACAGCGGAAGCTGCATGGGCAGTATAACTTACGTATCGTTACTACGCTATCATAAATGGACATAAGTAGCACTATGTCAAAAACGATGATGGTTGCGTAACATTCATAACGTACTACGCCATATAATTACGACATAGCCAACATGTTCCGCGAGTGTCGTATTCGCAACCTTCAGACCCTCATCACTGGGATATCAGCCATGAACCCTGTCGATTCCACACAGCTCTCCAACCTGGTCCTGCGCATCAAAGAGCGCTTCCCAGGTCGCGCCGGCTACCGCGACCAGATTCGGGAGCTGGCAAGGGACCTATTTTTCACATTCGGCCAGCGGCCAAGCGCCCAGCGGGTCGTCAGCTTGCTGGCGGATAACGGGCGGTCGCCGAGCATGAGCACGGCTCAGGAAGAGATCAACGGCTTCTGGGAGAACCTGCGAAAGACGGCCCGAATCCAGATCCAGCGCCCAGACGTCCCTGAATTCCTCCTGGACCATTTCGGCCAGGTGGCTTCTGACGTGTGGCAAAGCGCGGTAGCGCAGTCCGAGGCGACCACGAAGGAGGTGCGGGACGAAGCAGTACTCCAGGTGCTGGCCATCACCGAGCAACGAGATCGGGTACAGGCCCAATGCGACGAGCTGGCGGCACACAACACAACGCTTTCAGGTGAGCTTGAGTTGCTTCAGCAAAAGGTTGCTGAGCTGCATCAGTCAGTTGCAGCTGAGAGAGTTGGCCGGGTTGCAGCTGAGGCGCACGCTGCGGAGTGGAGGGCCGAGTTCGAGAACACACAGCAGCTGCGACGGCAGGAGGCCGAGCTAGCGGCGCAAGCGCTCAATGGAGTCCAGCAACAGGTAGAGCAGCTCATGAGCGAACAGCGCCGCCTATTGGCGACGGCAGATGACTTCAAGCAAGCCGCACTCCGGGACAGGGTAGCGCGTGAAGGAGCAGAAAAGCGGGTGGCAGAGGCGCTAGGCCGCTGTGACAGCATCCTCGCTGCGAAGGAGGCCGCCGAAGGACATCGCAATCGCCTGCTAGGCCAGGCCGAGCAACTACAGGAGGATCTCGCCCAGGCGCGAGCCCAGCGCGACGCAGCGCTGCAGTCTTCCGCTGTTGAGATTGCCGCAATTCGTACGCAGCTAGACGTTGCCAAGGCAAACTTGGCGAGTAAGACCCACGCGTTGCGGAGACAGGTCACGTCTCGTCGCCGAGCTGTCAAACGAGCCTGGCACTACCGACGTCGTCGCAGGCCCGAGGGAGAATGAAATCAGCCGCGATTTCGCAGCGAGTTGACGTGCTGGTCAGCAGCCTTGTCGTCATGGACCTTTCGGTCGATGAACGCCTCACGCACGAAATGCTCAAACTGCTTTTGAACGTCCTCAAGCGTCAGGTCGCTTAGAGCCTTGGAATCGTGCACGCTACCACTCCTGTAGCAGCTATACCTCATGAAGCGAACTGCATCGCCGTGTGACTCGATCTGCAGAGAATGGGTGTTCATATCACCTGAGAAGCCAGGTCCGAACTTGCTGCGATCTTCAATGGCTTCGGCCCTCTTCGCGACGAAGGAGATCGATGCCATCGCGCGATCATCAACAATGTCGCGGTAATAGCGGCATGCAAAGCCTTCTTGCTTCATAGATGCTACTTGCTCCTCCATGTAGCGGTAAACACCGACCTCCTCAAACTCCTTACGAGTACGGAGGACGCGTTGCTGGGCATTCTGAACCGCGCGCTCTGCAGCATCCTTCTTTGCGCGGGCTTCCTCTGCCTGCAGGTTCTGATATTCGTCGGAAATAGATTTGAAATCGCTCATGGTGTTGAGAGTTAGTGCAAGGGTCGAGTTTTGTTACATACGTAGCCTGGTCGACTTCGGAAGCGTCTCGAAGGCGCTGTAGTCGTCGGGAATTGCAACCCCACTCTCCGCGCGCAGCCTTTCCTTGGCACT
>NZ_SMNY01000198.1:0-1203 GCF_004353535.1 Cupriavidus sp. L7L | reverse complement strand
AGCAGCAGGAAGAATGTGGTCAGACGTTGTTGGCCGTCGATCACCTCGTAGTGGCTTTTGTGATCAGTCGGCGAGACCAGCACGGTGCCAATGAAGTACTCCCGGGTAGAACCAGCATCGATCTGCTCGCCGATATCCTCAAGTAGTTGATGCACCTCCTTGTCGGTCCAGACGTACTCCCGCTGGTAGTCCGGCACGATGTAGAAGCACTCTCTGAAGGCTTCCTCGATGCTGTATTTGTGGTTTTCGATGCGAGCCATGCTTGTGTCGTTCCTGTTTCGTTCTTCGTTGGAGAGCAAACCTCACCCGAGATGACGATTGAACACCCGGTATTCGGCCAAGTCAGCCGCTGGATTGATTTCCAGAGCACGGGCGCGAAGCTCCCAGTGCTCTCTGTAGCAGCCCGTAAATCGCGGCCGAGCGCGAGAGAAAGTGGATCAGGTATTCGTCGAGCATTACGCCCCCTGATCAACGATCTCCACGTAGCCAATCAACTCGGCTGAATAGCTGCCATCACCGTTTGCCGCCCCCTTGTGCTTCAGTTCCCGCTGCAACGTAGGCTCAACGGCACGCGCAAACAGCTCCAGCCGTTGCTTTGGCACAAACCTTGGTGACGTTGCCGGTGCCTGCAGATAGCGCTCACATTGCCGTTCGACCGCCGGAACACGTGCGCCATCCTGTTTGACGGCGATGGGCTGAAGCACAACGCGACGCTCGCCGTTGCCAGCAGACGCCTCGACCATCCAGAGGGAGAGCAGCACGGGCATGTCTACATCTCCTGAAACGGCAATGCCGACATCCTCCGGCGGCACGCTGCGCCAGCGTCCCAGCTCCTCTTGCACCAACGGGTGATCCAAGCCCATCAGCTCCAGATCATCCTGGCTCATGGCGGTGTCTCGGTTCAACGTGAAGCGGGCGCGGCGGGTATCGTCAACGGTCACAAGATCATAGGTTTCGTCGTCGACCTTGATAAGCTTTTGCTGACGATCCGCGACAGCGGCGGAAAGGAATCGCACCAATCGATCCAGACCGGACGACACATCGGAGAACGGCTTGTAGTCATCGAGGCTGAAGCCATCGAGGTCTTGGAACAGATCAAACACCACTTGCCGTGCTTCGCGGGAGTTCGACAAGGCAGCTTCCAGCTCGACTTGTGTGCGTTTCAATTCGGGATCGGACAGTGCCTCTTGGTACAGCCGGTCG
>NZ_SMNY01000197.1:0-1509 GCF_004353535.1 Cupriavidus sp. L7L | reverse complement strand
GTGACAGATGGGTGAAAGGCCGCTATTGTCCACGACCAGTTGCGCATTCCGCCGATCTAAGAGTTCAGGTAAGCTATGAACTCCGCGGAGAGAACTCCATTGGCTCTCTGGTTCATCTGGCAGGTCGGCCCCAGATATCATCTGGAAATCTTGCCCGTCGAGCGGCTCCACCGAGACCTCAAGCTTCGCGTTCGATAGCTGCACTGCCGACCGGTTGTGGAGTATGAACTTCATCTCGATGAGCGCGGCTTGCACACGGACGTATTCTGCATACTCCCTCCAGAAGTCCCTATTGTCGCGCCAGATTGATGGCACGGCGATCTGGTGCCCAAACAGGCCGGTCTCTCTTCGTGGACTTTCGTAGTCAGGTAGCTCCTCCGGGAACTGCAGGTAGTTCAACTCAAAGGTGGCGTTCAGCTCCTCGTTATTGGGAGCGAGTACCGACAGGTCCAAGCGCAAGTCTCCACGTCTGGCGTCGGCCAGCACCATGGCGGCAATCTCCGGGGGCTCGGCCTCGTCCGTGCTGCTTCCGCGGCGCACGTACACGACGTTACTCTTCAGCTTTCCGTATGCGTGTGCCAAGTAGAAGGGGCGCTTCTGCTTTGGAATCGTGATGACACCAACGGTTTTACCCTCATGCAGGTGCTCTTCGTACTTGAAGGTCAACTTCGGCTTAACTTTGCCGTGTACGAACTGCTGTACCTTGGCATCGTCAATGCTTTCAGATATGCCCACGACAGCAGCAGGGTGCGGACGCTGATCTCTAAAGCCAAGCAAGATGTAGCCTGGTCCATCGCGCCAGGCATTGGCTATCGCTAGGATATCTTTAAGCATCTCCGCTTTGTCCTCGTCGCTGCCGCCGATGAAGCGGTACTGAGCGGACTTGAAGTCGATGTCAGTGCCTTCACTCTTGTATCGGAGCGCGGTCAGAAGTTCGTCCGTCACGATAGGTCCAAAGAATGGGTGAAATCGCCCGCCCCGGATTGGGCGGCTGAAGGCAACGGCGTTGCGCATGCGAGATTCTACGCGGTGCATCGCCTGTTGCCGCATAGGAACAAGCGATAGGGTGTAACCCTTACTGCGTGACCGAGTGACCGCGAAGGTCCACATCGGTGGATCAGAACGGCGGCGCAGGGTCGGCAAGAGCCCACTCTGCAGTCCAGGAAATTCGCGCTTCTCGTCATGGCAGTCCAACTGATTCGGGTTCCTCACATGTAGCAGGCCGTAGTCTGAATCCCTGATTCGCCACCACCCAGTACCAAGGCTGCGCGGCCCCGGAAGGGGCGCGGCGCAGTTTTGCGTTGAAGCCTTACAAATTAGCTGACCTTAGGTTCGCTTGCCTCCACGCCCCCATCGATCGGCTACCCAAACAACGAGCAGTATCAACGCGAATTCGAGCAGCAGTAGGGAGATTGCGAGTTCACCATCCAGCAGAAATCTCAGCGCCTTCGCGACGCCGGCAAAATTGGCGCCCTCTTCGGAGGCACGATCTACGGCTTGCGGCAGTGA
>NZ_SMNY01000196.1:0-463 GCF_004353535.1 Cupriavidus sp. L7L | reverse complement strand
GATGCGCGGCGGCAAGGCGCTGCCGCTGAAGGCCATCGCCGACGATGCGCTGGCGCTGGGCGGCTGCGAGGCCGTGAAGAACGTGATCGTGTACCGCCGCACCGGCGGTAACGTCGGCTGGACCGAGGGCCGCGACCGCTGGCTCGACGACGTCTGCGCCAACCAGCCCGACACCTGCGAAGCCGAGCCCGTCGGCGCCGAGCACCCGCTGTTCGTGCTCTACACCTCGGGCTCGACCGGCAAGCCCAAGGGCGTGCAGCACAGCACCGGCGGCTACCTGCTGTGGGCGCTGATGACGATGAAGTGGACCTTCGACATCAAGCCCGACGACCTGTTCTGGTGTACCGCCGACATCGGCTGGGTCACCGGCCACACCTACATCGCCTACGGCCCGCTGGCCGCCGGCGCCACCCAGGTGGTGTTCGAAGGCGTGCCGACCTACCCGAACGCCGGCCGCTTCTGG
>NZ_SMNY01000195.1:0-1721 GCF_004353535.1 Cupriavidus sp. L7L | reverse complement strand
GTGTGATCTTCGCGTTGCTTTTATCTGATGTTATTTCTTATTAAACGGCCGATATGACAACTTCTGGACACCCCACTTGCGGGGGATGGCATCAAGTTGGGGCACTCAGATGTGGCCTTGCCGCAAAGGTGGGCTTCACCGCAAGGGGCCAGGCCTGGGCTCGCACTCGCGAGTCGGGGACGCTGCCTGGGCCCAATTTGGCCGGTGGCCATCTTCGCAAAACGGGCGCTGCCCTTCTGGGCCTAGCGGGTAAAACTCAGGAGCAGTGCCTGAATGGGGCAATAATTATCGGCATTGTCTTTTGCTGCACAAAGCCGGCAGGTACGAACGGGGGAGAAAAATTTCTCCTTGCAAAACAGTGGGTTGGAGACAACCCACTCAGTAGGAGCAGAAGCCCCTGCGGACCGCTATCAAGCGGTTATGCGCCTTCTGGCTTTGGGGTCGGTGTCGGCTTACTCTGGTCGCGGTACTTCGGCCAGGCCGAACGCTTGGGCGCGTAGTGCGTTCTGGCCGTCCGCGTGGATGCATGCCCGAGCAGGCGGGCAACTTCCTGGTGATCGTGCACGGCCTTGGCGTTCGCACTGAACTGGTGACGAGCAGAATACAGCGCATAGCGCTTAGTGGGGTCGTTCCCCCAGAGCGCTTTGCAAGCTCGATTGACTGCGACCGCGCAGTTTTCATGGATTTCGGTGAAGGACCTTCCTTCTGCCAGCATTTCGCGGACGGAGGCGATATGCGCGCGCACGACGCCTATATCTTCGGACGCAACAGGGACAGAGCGCGTCGGGCCGGTTCCCCGTCCATTTGTGGCCTTGGCATTACGCGCATGCAGTAAGCCGGTCGTCTCGTCCAGCTCAGCGTACTCCCACTCGCGTGGGCGCAAGCCGGTCGCGACCGCGGCCATCAGCCACAGACTTGCGCGCTTGGCGTAGCGACCGTTCCGGGTAGGGTTCGAGAGGTTGGCGACAAGCAGGTCGTAGTCGGCTTTCCGGATGCCCTTGCGCTTACGGGAGGAAGTCTGGCCGACAGCTTTCGGTAGCACGCAGTCACCATAAGGAAGGGTCCGGATCTCTTCCGCAGTCTGGGTGAATAGTGCATTGCCAGTCCTTTCGGCCTCGATTTCGTAGCGGCAGACCAGACTGGCCTGGTACTGCCGGAACGTCGACCACTTCCATTGGGACGCGTTCCGCTTCATGAAGGCTACGACCGCGTCAGGCGGCGGATATGCGTCGTCAGGCAGCGCCATCTCTTTCGCCAAGCGATTCATCAAGCCGTTCGCTCGCCGGAGGTAGCTCTCGACCGTTGACGATGTCCGGGATTGCTCGCGTGCTCTGTTCGGATTCATGTGCCTCGCACTTCTCTGGTTGCGGTTGGTTCCGGTGCGGCTGACTTGGCCTCGCCGCCCCTGCTCTCTCTAGGCGTATTCGCCTTCTTGTCCTCGACCGTCCGTTGGCTACCGCGGGCTGATTTCTGACCTGGTTGCATTCGGTCTTGTCGATTGCTGCCATCCCGCTTCCGCCCGGGTCCGGACCCTGCTTCCTCGAGATGGCCCGCGAGCACCGCGGCCTGAAGCCTATTTTGGTCGGTGCCAGACCTTTTGCTTCCCGCGCTCGGCTGACTACTGCCCGGTGATACCGGCCTGCGAGGTCGTCCCGCTCGGTTGCCACCCGGCGTGGCCACGCTGCTCGCCTTCAACCCTGCCGGAGTCGTCCGGATTGGGT
>NZ_SMNY01000194.1:0-463 GCF_004353535.1 Cupriavidus sp. L7L | reverse complement strand
CCAGAAGCGGCCGGCGTTCGGGTAGGTCGGCACGCCTTCGAACACCACCTGGGTGGCGCCGGCGGCCAGCGGGCCGTAGGCGATGTAGGTGTGGCCGGTGACCCAGCCGATGTCGGCGGTACACCAGAACAGGTCGTCGGGCTTGATGTCGAAGGTCCACTTCATCGTCATCAGCGCCCACAGCAGGTAGCCGCCGGTGCTGTGCTGCACGCCCTTGGGCTTGCCGGTGGAGCCGGAGGTGTAGAGCACGAACAGCGGGTGCTCGGCGCCGACGGGCTCGGCTTCGCAGGTGTCGGGCTGGTTGGCGCAGACGTCGTCGAGCCAGCGGTCGCGGCCCTCGGTCCAGCCGACGTTACCGCCGGTGCGGCGGTACACGATCACGTTCTTCACGGCCTCGCAGCCGCCCAGCGCCAGCGCATCGTCGGCGATGGCCTTCAGCGGCAGCGCCTTGCCGCCGCGCATC
>NZ_SMNY01000193.1:0-557 GCF_004353535.1 Cupriavidus sp. L7L | reverse complement strand
CGACGGTGCAGGAATATTAACCTGCTTCCCATCAGCTACGCATCTCTGCCTCGCCTTAGGGGCCGACTCACCCTACGCCGATGAACGTTGCGTAGGAAACCTTGGGCTTACGGCGAGGGGGCCTTTCACCCCCTTTATCGCTACTCATGTCAGCATTCGCACTTCTGATACCTCCAGCATCCTTTACAAGACACCTTCACAGGCTTACAGAACGCTCTCCTACCACGCGTGCGCTCCTTTAAATCCACTAGCATTGGCCACCACGATCATTGTGGGTGGCTTTGTCGATGCTGCGCATCGACAAGCTTGGTGCACTTAAAGGAACGCACGCGTCCGCAGCTTCGGTATATAGCTTAGCCCCGTTACATCTTCCGCGCAGGACGACTCGATCAGTGAGCTATTACGCTTTCTTTAAAGGGTGGCTGCTTCTAAGCCAACCTCCTGACTGTTTTAGCCTTCCCACTTCGTTTCCCACTTAGCTATATTTGGGGACCTTAGCTGGCGGTCTGGGTTGTTTCCCTCTTGACACCGGACGTTAGCACCCGATGTCTGTCTCC
>NZ_SMNY01000192.1:0-1191 GCF_004353535.1 Cupriavidus sp. L7L | reverse complement strand
TATAATTTTCCGTAGTGATGCTACGATACATAAAACAAAAACTGGAGTCAAGAAATGCGAATCATGTTGCCGGACCCCGAAACTCGCGAGGTAGTTGAGGCCCTCATCGCCCTCGACCCCAAGCTCGGCCCGAAACTGAACGGCTTCGTCTATGAGAACGCTTCCACCGCCGAGATCCAACGGCGGACCGACCTAGTGCATCGTGTCACAACGTCTACGGCGCGTGCTCTGCTCGCCGCAAAGATCGTGATGCCGTCTGGTGACACCAGCCTGCGTGCTGAAATCGAAAAGTCGCTTTCCGACGCGCGGCGTGCGCCCGCTCTTCGTGATCTGGCCCTTTCAATCGTCCAGGCGGAGGCCGACACAGATGATGATGCCTTCCGGGATCAGAAGGAGATCCCGGACTCCTTGTTCAATCAACGAATCGCGCACATTCGCGAGTTCCTCGCCCACTGAATCGGAGATCGCCATGCGTGCATTGCAGCGTCTGCAGCAGAAGATCCTCGCCGAGGAACAACATCTTGACCGCAACTTCGACCTGACGCCTCGCGCGTCACGGCTTCACGACAAACTGAAACGGCAAGCCTATCTCGGCGCGAGTGTCGTTGCATTGAGCGGCGCGGTTGCCTTCGGCATGGGCAACAGCGACTACGATCCGGCGAAGTTGTATGTGGGTAATGTGGCGGAGAGCTGGCAAGTGCGGCAAAGCCTCTACGACACGCATCTGAAGCTGCTGGCAGCCGAGGAGCGCGCGCACGATATCAAGCTAGAGATGCTCGCAGCGCCCTCGCCCAAGGCGGTGGAAGGTCTGCGCCAAGAGTACGACCAGGAGCGGACGAGGATCAAAGCCCTGAAACTGGACTATCAGCTGCTTACGGCAGGGCAGGACCCCGACAAGGTCAAGCAGATCGCCCGTGAGGCAGACGCCGATTTCGGCCCGCGTGCCCCGAGGCCCCGTACCTAGTCATCGGGTTACCAATGCTCCCTCCCCGCTCCGTTCACCTCTACACATCCCCCAGTGGAGATCTCGCTGGAGAGATCTCCACAACTACGCCCGTCGACAAGTACATCGGTGCGATGCGAGTCCTGCAGGCCCGCACCGGCAAGCCTCCGCGGGCCGCCCTAGAAAACACGTTTCCTCTGGTGCTCACATCCGACGACGCGGTCTTGTCAACAGCGCGGACCAGTGGG
>NZ_SMNY01000191.1:0-3994 GCF_004353535.1 Cupriavidus sp. L7L | reverse complement strand
TTGCGCAGGCCTGCGAGCGCGTTATCGACGTGCGGTTCCAGCAGCACGCATCCAGACTCCCATGCCACCTCTTCGGCCTGCATGTGGTTGAAGACGCCTGCAGATTCCATCATCGGAGCCTTCCGACCAGCGGTATTGAGCGGATACCAAAGCGCGCGGTCATGAGGCTTAAGCCAGATGAATTCGGACGAAGGCAGAGTCCCCAGCTCGCGCGCCTGGATGAGCATGGCCATCAGCAACGTGCGCGGATACCTGTGCTTCTTGACCCAGGCGTGAACTTCCTTGCACTTCATGCAGCGTTGGAATGCTGCTGTCGCCAACGAGAAATCCGGGCGCGACCCCTCGTTCGATGCGCTGTAGTTCAGCGCATCCATCAACTCACGGCACGCCGCGATATCCTTGAAGAACACCCGAAGCCCTAGCACGGCGAACAGCGCGCGCTCCGTAGGCGATAGCTTTGCCAGTTGGCCACGGTCCGCAATGGGTTGCCCTAGCTGTTGCACCAGCATCTCTCTCGCGCGGTCCTCGTCCAGGCGATCCGAGTAGATCAATCCGTGCTCGGCAACCCACTCTTCCGGGTGGACAGAGGATGCCCACTCAGGCGGATCTTCCTGAGTCAGATCTCGGTGCAGGATTGGGGCGACCGCAGAGAAGTTCTGACTCTGCGCCTCCAGCAGGCTTTGGATGGTGTAGACGTTCTTCGCTTTGAGGATGGGGTTGCGCAAGGCCTTGATGGAGAACCAGATTCCGAGGGATATCGGAAGGAACGCCCAAAGATAGCCAACGGCAGACCCTGCTACCCAGATCTCTTTAAACGTTACGACGCGCGCATACTTGAAGTACGTCACCAGTTGCCACTGGCGCTCTTTCGCGAAGTCGAAGAGTACCGCCCAGGGGTAGATCTCGTAGCCCTTCCAGATCAGCAATCGCTGCGCCATGGCCTCATGCCGGAATGTCCACAGAAACCAGCCGAGCGTGACGAAAACCAGGATGAACACGCCGAGCAGCGGAGCTACCGAGCGGTCGTTCTTTATTTGATCTGACATCCGAACCTCTTTGCCGCGTTCGCCACGCGCAAAACATAGCCATAGCCAATGACGGGGTCGGGATTGTGATACTTCGCCACCCCGGTCCAGAAGTCGCGGGCCCGGTTCATCTCGTATCGCAAGACATAGCCAGCGCCACGGATAGCAAGGCACCGGTCCTGAACGATCTGTTGCGCCGTGATGCCGAAGTTGCGCTGGAAATAGCGGATCCAGAAATCGTTGTGTTGCATGATTCCGTAGTCCCGTGTGCCGTCGCGATTAGGACGTGACACCACGTTGCTGCTCTTCGAACCGGAGGTTTCGACCTGGTGGATTCCACGCAGAATGCATGAAGGCACCTGGTACTCCGCCTCTGCAGCAGAGAAACATGCATCCAGTTCCCCATCGTCCGCGGCAAATGCGCTGGATGCGATGACTGTGGTTGTAGCAGCGACAAGTAGCTTTCGCTGTAGCGCCCTCATTGCGTTTCCTCGATCTCTTGGATGCAAACGAGCAGATGACGCAGCTTTTCTGTCGAGAACAGCAAGGCGTACTCGCCCCCCTTTCGGATTCGATCCAGGCGACGGTTTGCTTCCGGGATGGTTTCGACGTGGTGCGGCCACTTCTGCTCGATGGCAATGACGACCGGTATCGCATCGGTGAAGGGCACAACCGCAAAGAAGCGGTTCAGCTCAACATGGCACGCCTCCAAGTCGTCGCGCGACATCGCTGCGACCATCTTGGCCATGCGCGCGGCTGTGGCTGCCACTTGCTGTCTGGGCATGCTGCGGTGCTGCACATCGATCTGCCTGGCGACCATCCGTCCCAGCTCCGACTGCAGCAGCTCGATCAACGCCGAGCGATGAGACCATGTGTTAGGATCCCCCCATGTTTCCGTATCAGTGTAACGATACGCATTGTAACGCCAAACTTTAAATTGACTGGGAGGAAAAAGTGACCGAGGCGCTGAAGAAGGATTTTCCACATGTCAAACCGGGCAAGACGGAGGAAGAAGAAGGTTCGGCCCAAGACCTGAGCCACCTGGCAAGCCTGGCCGGACTCGGCCTGATCGGGCACGTTGCGGACTTCGCCGAGGCTGGAAGCGATGCGGTCGTCTCCGAGCGTCCGGGCGGGAGCGTTCTGGCAACGGATCCGCGCGCCGCCCTTGAGCCGCGCAAGCGCTATACGCCCCGGTGAATTTGAGTAGCCGGCAACGCCCTAACCTGCTTGACTCGCGGGGCCGCTGGGTCGCCAGCCGGCCCACGCCTCACCGATTGAAAAGCAAGAAGGGCATCCGCTGTTTCACCACCCCTCTGCGACTCGCCCTCTGAACGGCGGAACGCTCTCCTTTCCCTCGTCGTGGCACAGAGCGTTGCCCGGGGAAGTAGAAGTTGGGGGAGATCATGAGGCGTCTTTTTCGGCACATTTCATGACGGATCTGTGGGTGGCGCGTGCCAGGCGCAAGCCATTTGCCGGCATCCCCTCGAAACCGGTACAGTTGAAGTGGCGGCTTGCAGGCTGCGGATCAGCTTTTGGAGCGAAATGCTATGACGGCCAGGGATGAGGAGCGCAAGGTGTTGGACCGGTGTGAGGCTGCGTCTCGCGGCGATGTCTCCGTAGCGGCCGACCAGCGCGAGGCCAATGTCTTCCGCGTTGCAGCGATGGTGCTGCAGTCACGATTTCCCATGGAGGCTGCTCGCATGATGGCTGCGAGTGACCAGTATTTTCGTACGCATCCCGCCGATCTGGTTCCCAGCGCGGAAGTGGTTCGCAATGGATGGGTCTGGGGCTTGCCGCGATTGCGTGACATGCTAACCATGCAGCTGCGACACCACTGATATGTCCGACAGCATCGCCTTTCACACCCGCACGGCGCTTGCCGAAGGCCTTCGGGAACTGTTCAAGCAGCTGGAGCATCGGCTTTCCCTCCTTCGTCCGCTGACCGTGTATCTCGCTGGCGGCATGGCGGTCCACCTCTATACGGCAAACCGTGTCACGACCGACGTCGACGCCGAGTTCGCGGGGCGCGTCATGCTGCCCCAGGATGTCCTCGTGGATGTGGTGCTGGAGGATGGCACCCCGCGTGTCATCTACCTCGATACCAACTACAACCCGACCTTTGCGCTGATGCATGAGGACTACCAGGAGGACTCGATTCCTGTGGACCTGGGCCTAGAACACATTCAGGTGCGGGTACTCTCGCCGACCGATCTGGCCGTCAGCAAGATAGCCAGACTCGCCGACAATGACCGGGAGGACATTCGCGCCTTGGTGGCGGCTGGCCTGACCTCTGCGGATGAGATTGAAGCGCGCGCCACGCATGCGCTTGGTGGCTATGTCGGTGGCATGGCCATGCTGCAGGCAAACCTTCGCGACGCTGTCGAGATCGCGCGTGAAGCGGAACGCCATCCAACCGCGGAGCCAGTCCACAGGCAGCAGCGCCCCCGAGGTTGAAGCGTCAGCGTACCAAGCGCGCGCCAGTCCAGAAAATTTCGGACTTCCAACACGACGACGACGCCCCTCCCCTCTTGTCGTTTGCCACCACGACCTAGAGTCAAAGTCCTTTTGCGTCAATAACTTAGGAGGACTCTTGCCATCTCAGGATGGCAGCCGTTCGCCACAAGGTTCGAGAGTTCTTCCGTTGCTTGCCAAATAGTCCCAGAGTTCTTGAAGCCGCGTGACCGGAACCCTACCGATGGGGGGTGCACAGGTAGCGCGCAGTCGTGCGGAAATCAGCGAAGTGGAAAACGCCCTCCGCGGGCATTTTTGGGACGAACATAGATGGGTGAAGCCAGACGTCGCGGTAGTCGCGATCAGCGTGTGCGGGTCGCTGTGTCATCGCAGCCCACTCCTGAATCCATAAGTGCCAGCATGGGGTTTCCGGAGTCATGCAAGTTCGTGGGATATGTCGTGCATCTTCCCGACAGCGACGAATTTGTCGTAAGTGCTAGTGAACCACAGCCCGGCGT
>NZ_SMNY01000190.1:0-583 GCF_004353535.1 Cupriavidus sp. L7L | reverse complement strand
CATGAACTGCGGTGCCGTACCGTTCTCGGCAAAGTGATGGCTCAGCGAGCCGCTCGCCAGGATCGCCACCGTGCCGTCGTAGTGCTCCTCGATCGCCTTGCGTACCGCCTGCCCGAACTTGACGCTGGTGGGCAGGTCGTGCCACACGCACCACCCCGATACACTCACCACCTTGAAGTGCTGGTCCTCGTTCATGTATCGCATCGGGACCAGCGTGCCGTACTCCAGCTCCAGGGTCGTGTCGCTGTGCGCGCGCGTCGCCACGTCCATCTCATTGGCGACGTTGGCGATCAGGTGGCCCAGCTCCGGGTTGCCCGGATACGCGTACGGCAGGTTCTTGATGAAGTGCGGCAGCTCATTGCTGGTGTAGCAGCCCGAGAACTGCGGCCCGCAGTTGATGTGGTACTCGCTGTTGACCAGCCAGTGCACATCGAACACGACGATCGTATCGACCCCCAGCTCGCGGCAGCGCCGGCCGATCTCCTTGTGTCCATCGATGGCTGCCTGGCGGCAGCCCTTGTTCGGCCCGTCCAGCTCACTCAGGTACATCGACGGTACGTGCGTGATCTTCGCGGCCAGCGCC
>NZ_SMNY01000019.1:0-76778 GCF_004353535.1 Cupriavidus sp. L7L | reverse complement strand
CCTGTCGGTCATCACCGGCGCGGAACTGATGTACGGGCTGGCCAAGCGCCCCGGCGCAGCGCGCCTCGCGCGTGCAGTGGACGAGTTGCTGCGTCGGGTCGAGGTGTTGCCTTGGCCCCCTTCGGTGATGGCCGGCTATGGTGAAACCCGCGCTGCACTGGAATCTCAAGGGCAGCCGATGGGGGCGCTGGACTTGCTGATTGCCGCGCACGCGCTGGAGACTGGCGCAGTGCTGGTGACCAATGACCAAGCGTTTCGGCGCGTCCCTGGCCTAGTGGTGGAGGACTGGTCGGCGCCAACCGGAAACTGAGTCGATGGCGATGTAAATCCGCACAATGGCGGCACGCGGCGCGCTGCACCTGATCCTGAAAGAGGTATTTGGCATGGCTGCGGCGCGCCTGCGTGCGCGGGGCGGGAATGGGAAGCACAAGCCGCGGTGCCAGCAAGTGCCTCGGCCCACTGGCTGCGCCACACCGCTGGCTCGCATATGAGCGACCACCAGGTCGACCTGCGCTTTGTGCGGGACAACTTCGGGCAAAGCTCGCTGTCGACGACGAGCGGTTACCTGCATAGCGAGGAGGATGCGCGCCATGAGGCCACGCAGGAGCGGCATCGGATCGGCTGGAGAACCGCGAAATAGTGGGGCGGCGGGGTTATTTCAACATGTGAATTTTGGTAGACAATCTCTGTTGCAAGCTTCGGTTCATGTTTTGTCGTCATTTAAGACGGTTAATTGCGTTTTGGCATTGTGGTGGAACACAATCCTGATTCGCATGCACTCGACGCCGGCGCGCAACCTACCAAGGGCCCATCACTTGCTGTCTAAGCCACTTGCCGCTGCGATGACCAGAGTATCGAGCGCCGGGCTGCGCAGGCAGTTTCCGGTCGTCAGGGAGACCCGTCGAACGGTCCATGCCAATCGGTCGTTTGCGCTATGTGGGGTTCTTGCATTTCAAGTCTGGCGAATGCGGCGCGCTCAATGCGTTTCTCGCTGCCGCGTCGCGTGTGGAGCCACTGTGCGGCCAGATCGCGGCTATGGTCTTGGCGAGTGCCTATGCCACCGGCCGCCACGCGAGCAGGATGATGGAGAGACCATCTCGCTCGGGCAGCACAGCGTGCAGTGGCTGGATACGGGGTCATGCCGGATCAGCTTGTTTTGCGCACAGCAAATGGCCGAGCCTTCATTAGTCGGCCCTCCAAAATTCACTTTCCCGGTTTGGAGGGCGTCACTTTGCGGGTGCTGACTCGCCCGCTATCGCATCAAGAACGCGCCGCGAGGTATCGATGGCAAGAGCCAGAGCAAACACATGCGGCAAAAAAGAAGGGCAAAAATGCCCCCACGGGCAATGGCGCGCAGTAGCCAGCGGATGTTGAACCCCGCGGCACATAGCACCGCACGCAAGGCGTCTCCGCTTTCTCCTTTCAGCCAGCATCTGCGCATGCCGTGGTCCGCCTTGGTGTGTCCGATAATGGGTTCGACCGCCTGACGGCGTTTGAGCCATCGGCGCTGTCTTGCATCAAGCGACTTGGCTTTGCCGCGGTGGACTTTTACCGGTGCCACCTCCGCATCCACACCGCGGAACCCAAGGTCGACGATGGCCGTGTGCGGCCTTGGAGCGCCGGGCAGCTCTTGCTGCAAGATGTTGGTCTGCTCGATCTGGGCCATCAGCGTATGGCCGTCATATGGGTTGCCAGGGAAGCTGTGGGCGCCCACGATCAGTCCCTGCTTAGCGGTGATTGCCAAGCTGACCTTCACGCCGAACTCATACGGCTGGCGAGCTTTCCCTTTTCCGATGCATTCGACCTCCGGTGCATGCAGCGCGTACAACTTGCTCTTATCCTTGGGCCGCTGCCGGCAGATGCGCCAGGCACGCTCAAGCCAAAGACGCAGTCCCTCTTGTTGACTCTCTGGCAGCGCCGCCATCTTGCGCTCGATGTCGCGCAGCACACGGCCGAGCACGGTCCGCTGTCGTTTGAGCACGCGGCGCAGACGCCGGAATGCTTCGCGTGCGCATAGCCGCCAGCACGGGCGACGTAGGTGTTTGCCCTCACGCGCAAAGGTCTGTTTGAGCACCAGTCCAGCGCGTTGGGCAAGCATCACGACCTTCGCACGCGCCACTTCGAGCAGACGACTATCGGTCGGGTAGGCAACGGCCTTATCCTGGACCGTCGTGTCGACGATGATACGATCGAATTCGGCCGGCTTGACCGCCTTCATCTCTACCGCAGCCGCAATGGTCGCAGCCAGCAGTTCCTCGACGCCGGCTTCGCCCAGCGCCTGGCGAAATCGCACCAGATTGGTCGGCGAGCATGGCAGGCAGGCCTGGAAATATTCCTCACCGCAGAAGTACTTGAAGTACACGTCCTGTGCCCAGCGCTCACATACCGATTCATCGCTCTCGTTATAGGCCTGCTTCAAGTACAACAGGCCTACCAGCAAACGAATAGGCAGACGCGAAAGTCCCGCTGTGCTCACACCCGCACCAGCCACTGCCACCGTCGGTCCGAACAGATCAGCATCCACAACCGTTTGACCATCGCGTGCCTTGCGCTCGAAAACAGGTGCCAGACTGACTTCAATCGCGTCCCATGGCATGCGTTTGGCCAAGACCGCCAGTGGGTGGCGCAGGTCGATCATGGCCTCCAGGCGGCTGCGAAAGAAGTCCGGTGTGCTCATCGATTAGCCTCGAAAACTTCCAGAAATCAAATCGAATCATATCGATTCCGGGAGTTCTGTGGTCCTCTCAGAAACCTGCCCGGCGCGGCTTCACGGGATTCTGCAGGGCAGACTCATTACAAACCACGACTAGAAGAAGTTCGCCTGACCAAGATAGAGTCTTTATGCACTGCTGGGCGAGACAACGTCCTGCACCTCAGTACTAACTCCCAGCACTATCCCCTCGCGCGTTGAAGCGATGGACCGGCCACAGTCCGCCCTCTACCAACCGTCCGGTTATTGCGAGGAGACGCTGCCATACCGTCGTCACGGCCAACGATGCGGGTAGCGTCGCGGCCCGACAAAGGTAGACCTGTCGCGTGAACCCCTCTTCAGCGACTCGCGCGCAGGACACGCTGCCACCTCGCCACTCCTCCTGTACAGATGCGTGAGACAGGATTGTGAAGCCGGCCCCCGCAGCAGCAAGGGCTATGAGCTCCGGAATCGCATTCACTTCCGCGATGACCTGAAGTTCGGTGTCCTGAGACGCGCCGAATCGGTCAATGAGGCTGCGCAGACCATGCAGTCCGGCGGGAAGAATCAATGGGTAGTCACCCAATCGGGAGAACGGCACGCTGACCGCCTCGTTGATTCCGTTTCGACCGTGCGCCGAGAGCTCGCCCGGCGGCCCGACAAGCAATAGCCGTTCTTCGAGCACGCGATCTGCGCGCAGCCCAGGCTCGGGCGTACCGCCAAAGGTCATGCCAATATCCAGATGCCCCGTCAGCAGCCCTTGCGGGATGTATCCCGTGCTCTGTTCGATGATTTGTAGGTCAATCCCCGACCATTCCGCGCAGACTTCCTTCACGAGTGGCACGGTCAGTAGCTTTGCCAACGACTGCGGCAACCCGACGGCCACCCGCCCCTGCGGCTGCTTGATCGCTGTCCGAATGTCTTCGTACGCAACTTCCACGCGCCGAAGGATATCGGTCGCATGTGCGAGCAACATCTCGCCTGCGGCAGTGGCCACAACCCCGCGCGGCGTGCGCTCAAGCAGGGCCGCTCCTAACTCCTCCTCCAAGCTTTTCATCTGGAGGCTTAGCGCAGGTTGCGCAATGTGCAAGCGCTCTGCAGCGCGAGAAATGGAACCCGCCGTGCACACCGTGACAAATCCCCGCAGGGTACGAAGTTCGAGAGCCATGAAGTGCCCCTGAGAAGTGGCCATATCGAAATCTTATATCGGATATCCAAAACCTGTCTTGGACTTATGCCCAGCAGGTCGTCATGCTACGGGCAAGACCATAGGAGACGATGATGAATCCGACACGACGAACACTTTTGCTGGGGGCTGCCGCCTCCGTATTGGCAGGCCCGCTCCTTGCCGCGGATTGGCCCACCAAGCCCGTCCGGATCGTCGTGCCGTTTGCTGCGGGCGGGCCGACTGACTTCATTGCTCGCCTACTGGCGACGGCCCTGTCGAGGGAACTGGGGCAGCCAGTCGTCATCGACAATCGACCTGGCGCCAGCGGCAATATTGGCGCCCAGCATGTGCTCGATAGCGGCAACGACGGCTACACCCTGTTGCACAACACCGTGGCCATGCAGGCTGTGAACCCGCTGATGTACCCACACGCACGTTTTCTGCCTGGACGAGATTTCGTGCCCATCGCCACCACGGGCTCCATGCCGAACGTCCTGGTGGTTCACCCCGACAAACTGAAGGTAAAGACGCTTGCCGACCTGATCCAATTGGGGAAGGCGAAGCCCGACGCTCTGACTTACGCAACCTTCGGAGCTGGCTCCTCGCCGCACATTTATGGCTCTCTACTGCAGAAGAAGGCCGACTTCAAAGCGGTCGCGGTGCCATACAAAGGTAGCTCGCCGGCACTCACGGACGTGATGGCGGGCCAAGTCGACTTTGTGTTCGACTCGTTCACGACGTGCATTGGCCAGATCCAGAGCGGCAAGCTGAAGCCACTTGCCATCACTTCCTCGCAGCGTTCTCCAATGCTGCCGGACGTCCCGACACTCAAGGAAGCCGGATATCTAGGAGCGGACCTGAAGTTCTGGTTCTCCCTGCAAGCACCCGCGCAGACGCCCAAGGCAGTCGTCGACCGCTTGCGAGCGGCTGTGGCAAAGGCAGTCAACGACCCTGAATACGTTGCAGCGCTACGCAATCGTGGCGCCGAGCCGATGTCGACACGTCCCGACCAGCTCATCAGCTTCGTCCGAACTGACTCCGAGCGATGGACCAGCGTGGCGCGCGGGCTTGGCATCCAGCCGGAATAAAAATGGAGACCCAAGCAATGCAACCATTGAAAGGCATTCGGGTTCTGGACCTGAGCAAGGTCCTGGCCGGCCCCCTATGCGGCCAATACCTAGGCGAACTGGGCGCCGATGTCATCAAAGTCGAACCACCGGGTTCCGGCGACGACACGCGTGGATGGCTTCCTCAGGATGCAGGCCAGTCTGCAGTGTTCCTGGCCGTCAATCACAACAAACGCAGCATCGCACTCGATCTCAAGACCGAAGCTGGTCAACGCGTCGCGCAACAACTGGCTGCCAATGCCGACGTGGTGCTGCAGGGCTTCGGCGGCGGTACCGCCAAGAAGCTCGGCGTGGACTACGCCACCTTGAGCGCTGTGAATCCTCGGTTGATTTACTGCGAGATTTCCGGCTACGGGCGTGATGGCCCGCTCGGTAACGAGCCCGGCTACGATGTCATGCTGCAAGCGTTCAGCGGAATGATTAGCACCATGGGCGAGCCCGGCGGGAAATTTGCACGGGCAAGCTTTTCTCCCGTTGACATCGGCACAGGCATGCACGCACTCAGTGGTATCCTGGCTGCCCTGCTCGAACGACACACCACCGGCAAAGGGACGTACCTGGAGGTGGCACTCATGGAGACCGCCCTCGGCTTCATGGGGTACATGGCGCAGAACTACTGGCGCAGCGGAAAGACACCACAACGGATGGGCACTGCCCATCCGTCCATGTCGCCCTATCAGGCGTTCGACGCCGCCGATGGGCCGCTGATGCTCGGCGTCGGCAATGACGCGCAATGGAAGCGCTTCTGTTCGGTGGCCGGCCTCGAGGACTGGGTGGACCATCCGGACTTTGCCACCAACGCCGCTCGGGTACGGAACTTCTCCCGAACGGTTGAATTGGTGCAGTCTCGCCTCTCAACACAGCCGTTCGCTTACTGGCTCGAAACGCTACAGAAGATCGGCGTGCCCTGCTCACCGATCCAGACGCTGGACCAGGCGCTGGCACACCCTCAGGTGCAGGCCCGACAATTGATCGTCGAGACGGAGCATCCCGTTCTTGGCAAAGTGACGAACATCGGCCTGCCCGTCCGCTTCCGCCGGGAAGCACGCCACGCGAGTCGTCCCGCCCCGCTGCTCGGCGAACACACTGACGAAATCTTGCGCGAAGCGGGCTTTACGCCTGAGCAGGTTGATGGCATGCGCCGCGCCGGCACCGTAGCCTCTTCCGCGGCGACCGAAGCCGCCTAAACCCAACCAATACTGAGCAGACTATGTCCCTGGTCACCTACACCGTCCGCGACCGCGTCGCCGAAATCCTCCTCGACAACGCTCCTGTCAATGCCCTCACCGTTCCGATGGTCGACGCGCTGATTCGGGCATTGGACCGCGCTGCCACTGACGACGCGATTCGCGCAGTCATCGTTGGGAGTGCGGTACCGAAGCGGTTCTGCGCCGGGCTGGATATTGCTGCACTGCAGGGCGCTTCGGCGGAAACCGTCCACACGCTGCTGGACAAGCTCTACGTCCAGTTATCAGAAGCACAGTATCGTCTGGGCAAGCCATCAATCGCCGCAGTGAGTGGCGCGGCGCGCGGCGGTGGCATGACGCTCGCCATCTCCTGCGATTTGATTATCGCAGCGGAAGATGCCAGTTTCGGATACCCCGAAATCGACGTCGGCATGCTCCCGGCTATCCACTTTACCCATTTGCCGCGCATTGTCGGCCGCCACGTGGCTTTCGATCTGCTCTTCAGCGGGCGCGCCTTCGGTGCGAGCGAAGCGCAGGCGTTGCATCTCGTGAATCGCGTCGTGCCAGCGGACAAAGTAATCGAGGAAGCGCGGTCACTGGCCGCGACCCTGGTTGCCAAGTCGGCATCCGCGATGAACATGGGCAGAGCAGCATTCCATCGGGCCGTCGACAGCGACTACCGCCGCGGTGCTTCTTACGCGGTTGATACGTTCTGTCGCGTTGCAGCGACCGATGATGCGCGCGAAGGCATCGCGGCGTTTGTAGCGAAGCGTCTGCCTAGTTGGAGTTCTTGAAAGAACTCCTGACAGCAGGCGCTGCCGCCCATCCACCAGAACGTGCGGAGCAATAGATTCAATATTTTGGCGCCCTGACACGCACATTATAGTAATGCCACGGAGAAGTCCATCCGGGCTGCGAGCCCGACGTAACCAACAGTCGTCGATACATTCCTTGCAAACGGGATGTCGATTGTTCGTTAACTACCTCGAGCGGCGGAACGATTATGCTTCTCCGCTTTCGCCGCAGCACGCTTGGCAAAAAATGCTTTCGCCAGTCCTCGATGCTCGGGTGTCGCTACGCAATACATACTGGCATCTTGCTCAACCTTCAGCCCTTCAGACAATGGCAGGTCGGTTGCCGCGTAAACCGCCTCGAGAATGAGCCGGTGGACCGGAAGCGTCCCGTCGGTATACGCGGCACGTGGCCGTAGAATCTCCAAAGCTCGCTCCTTCCGCCACCTTGGCGACGAGATTCCCGGTTCGGCGCAACGACTGGCCACCTTGGGCGAGTTCACGTCCAAGGGCTATTGCCTCATTGATGAGCCGGCCATCGTCAACGATCCGGTCTAGCAGGCCCATAGTATGCGACGGGCACTGGTCAACAGCGTTCGCGACGCACAGGGTCGGGGCAAAGTCTGTGCAATCGTGATCTATGGTTGCCGGGATAGATTCTCGGGCGGTGCCGACATACGTGAGTTCAATGGAAGCCAGCAGCGGCCTTTTACTAGCGACGTCGCAGCGCTGGCGGAGTCTGGCGTGAAACCTGTAGTCGCGGCTATCGCGGGCTTTGCGCTAGGCGGCGGTCGCGAACTTGCGTTGGGCGCTCATGCGAGAATAGCGGGCTTCTCTGACGCCATTGCTTAAAGCGTTCACCGGCGGGTTGTTTATCCCAAGCAGAACCACGCCATCCCGTATCTGCGACCGCACTGTATCGAGATTCCCCATCAGTCCACCTTGCTCGAGACGCTCGCTGCACCTTAAAGGAAGCGGGCTATGCCGTCATCGACAACGATCTGTTTTGTGCGTGCAGATCTGCAGCGGAAAAGCGCCACGCCGTTCTCGTGCCAGATTTCCGCTAACAGCGTGTCACCGGGATAGAGAACATCAGCGTATCGTGCTCCGATGCTTCGGAGCGCAGGAAGGCCGCCGGATGCAGTTCGCCCCGTTGCGATTGCGGCGATGCCAAGATTGCACAGGCCATGGAGAATCGGAGCTTCCAGCCCGGCCTCTCGTGCCACATCAGAATCGGCATGCAACGGGTTGAGGTCGCCGGACAGCCGGTAGAGAAGCGCCTAGTTGAGGCGGGTCTTCCACTCATACCCATAGTCCGCCTGTCACTGCGGAAGCCCGGGTGGTGTCTACGTATTGGAGGGTCACCACCGAAGCCTCCATTGCCACGTGCAAGTGCCCGAGCACGGATGGTACCAATTTCATGGCCACTGTCATCGTCCAACACGACACGTTTCCAATGAATGATCGCGCCGCGCCCCGGCCCTCTGTCGAAGACGCCTTCCACCGTCGTCTTCGAGCGCACCCTCCCACGGGAAGACAGCGGCCGAGACAGGCAAATATCGTGTGATAAAGCCACCAGTTGCTCCCAGCGAATGCCGGTCCGCGGATCCCGCATCCAATCCGAGGACGCCGCCAAAACCGCCAACTGAGTTGGGACTGCAACGAGATCCCTTTCGTACACGTATTGCAACTCGGAACGACTCCCCACCTGACGGCCTAAGCCGAGGCCAAGCGCATAGAGTATGCAGTCGCGCACCCCATAATGCTGGTGCTGATCAGATATCTCAAAAGCGACGAGATCTCGTAGTGAGGGAGTGTTCAAGCTTGACCTCCATGCCCACCGTCGCATGCCTTACGCTCGCCCAGAACCTCTTCCGTATGCTGGCCGAGCTGCGGCGGGCCACGATGTATCGCAGCCGGCGTTGCCGACAAATGCATGGCATTTCGTGGCATCAGAAGCTCGCCTTCCGATTCATGTTTGAACACCTGGAAGAAGTCGACGTCGGCCATGTGGGGATCTTCACGAACGTCCGCTAGTTCATTGGCGGGGCCGGCTGGCACATCTGCTGCAGCAAACGCGTCCAACCATTCCGCGCGGGACTTGTCTTGGAGAGCCTCTTCAACGAGCTCGTAGAGATGGGCGACGTTCTCCATTCGTCTTCCGATGGTGATGAAGCGGTCGTCGTTGCACAGGTCGCTGCGGCCGATGAGTTCGAACAGGCGTTGCCATTGCGCATCGGTATTGGCAATGATGCACACTGGTTCGTCGCGAGTCATTAGAGGGCGATGCACCGCACTGAAGACACGCCCGTATCCGATGGGCGCGGGTGTCTCTCCCGGCTCCGGCACGAACACGTGGTCCGCCATATGTTCGAGCAGGTTAAACCACGCCATCGCCTCGAACATGGGTAGCTGGACTTCCTGCCCCTTGCCCGTATGCGCGCGATGCAACAATGCGGTCATGATGGCTGAGTACAAGTAAACACCGCAGAGCTTGTCCGCGAGCAGCATCGGTATGTAACCACTCTGCCCCGTCATCTGACGGTTCAATCCCGGTACTCCGCTCAGACCCTGGATGACGTCGTCGTATGCAGGCCGATCGAAGTAGCGCCCTCCTCTGCCGAAACCCTGTGCCGTGGCGTGGACCAAGCGAGGATTGCGCATGGATAATCTCAAGAAGTCGATCCCGAGCCGTTCAGCGGCGCTACTGCGCATGTTGTGAACGACAATATCGGCTCCGGCGATGAGTGATTGAAGCGAGGCCCTCCCGGCCGGCTCCTTCAGGTCGATCACAACACTGCGTTTGTTCCGATTGAGGTTGAGGAAGAATGAGCCCATCCCAGGGGAGCGCTTCTGGCCGATCCCTCTGGTTGGATCCCCTTCGGGCGCCTCTATCTTGATCACGTCTGCTCCCATGTCGCCAAGCATCTGCGTGGCGACGGGGCCAAGCACGAACGTCGTGATGTCGATTACGCGAATTCCTTCGAGTGCGCCTGCCATGTGGTCTCCTGTAGTTTTCAATCGTCAGTGACTAATCAGGCTTTGTGCGCTTTGATGAGGCCGCCGCCAATGATCAGCTTCTGTACTTCGCTTGCGCCCTCATAGATCCTCAGGGCACGCACGTCGCGATAGAGCGCTTCTACCTCCTCGCCCACCCGGACGCCAGCACCACCCCAAATCTGAACGGCAGCATCCACCACCCGCTGAGCCGACTCGGTAGCCACCAGCTTGGCCATCGCCGCCTCACGAGGAGTGGGGACACCTTGGTCCCGCATCCAAGCTGCGCGGTAGACGAGAAGGGCGGAAGTCTCAACGGCCGTCGCCATGTCGGCGAGTGCGGCCTGGGTGAGTTGCATGTCCGCGAGCACGCCACCGAACATCTCGCGCGACATTGCTCGCTCGATGCCGAGGCGCAGTGCCTTTCGAGCGAATCCCAGCGCCGCAGCCGCCACGGAAGTCCGGAAAATGTCGAGCGTCCGCATCGCAAGCTTGAAACCCTCGCCTTCATTCCCCAGGCGCTTGCGGGCGTCAACGTAGCAATCTCTAAAGCGCAGTCGTGCCAACGGGTGCGGAGACATGACATCGATACGTTCCGCAATTTCGAGCCCTGGGTTGTCCGCGTCGACGATGAATGCCGATATGCCGGACGAACGGCTTGTACCTGGCTCACGAGCGAACACGGCATAGAAATCCGCGATACCACCGTTCGAAATCCACATCTTTTCGCCGTTCAGCACATAGCCTCCCTGGTAACGCCTAGCTTCACAGCACATGCCACCAACGTCGGAGCCGGCGTTAGGCTCCGAAAGGGCGAACGCCGCAATGCGTTTGCCCTTGGCCACGTCATCCAGATAACCAGCCTTTTGGTCGTCAGAGCCAGCCAAGGAGATGGCTCCCGAGCCCAGGCCTTGCATCGCGAAACTGAAGTCCGCGAGCGGACTTGCCTGGGCCAGCAACTCGCGCGCCAAACACAATGAGCGCGAGTCAATACGGGCGTTCTCGGAGCTATCGAGGCGTGGCACGCTGTAGGCGAGAATCCCCGCTTCCCCGAGGCTACTGATCAGAGATCTGCAGTGTTGATCAATATCGTTATTTGCCTTAGGTGACGAGAGGGACACAAATGACGACTCTGTCCATGCAACGATCTGGTCCGCGGCTCCGCGGTGGCTGGTCTCGAAGAATGGAAGAGTAAGGTGGTCTAAGGCTTGGCGTGATGGGTTCATCGTGTGCATCTGGCTTGTCTAAAGGCGAGCATCCGAAGTGTCGAGGCCGAACGCCGACGTTGCGATTCGGGACTTGACCGAAAACATACTACTGCGTAGCATTATTTTCAAGCTCAGATGTTTGCCCTGAACCGGGCAGCCAGGAGACAACGAGATTTCATATGGAGACACCCATGGCATTGCCTTTGGAAGGAATTCTTGTAGTAGCTGTAGAGCAAGCCGCCGCGGCACCTTATGCGTCGTCTCGGCTTGCCGATGCCGGGGCTCGCGTGATCAAGATCGAGCGTGCCGAAGGAGACTTCGCCCGCGGCTATGATTCGGCGGTCAACGGCGACAGCACGTATTTCGTGTGGCTGAACCGAGGCAAGGAATCAATCGTTCTCGACTTTGCTAACCCTGACGATGCAGCGCTGCTGCAGTGCATGATCGGCCAGGCAGACGTGCTTATCCAGAACCTCGGCCCTGGGGCGGCAAAGCGTGCGGGCTTCGGATGGGAGGAAATGCGGGCTCGTCATCCGCGTTTGATCACATGTGACATCACTGGCTACGGGGAACAGGGGCCCTATGCCGGCATGCGGGCTTACGATCTGCTCGTTCAAGCGGAGAGCGGTATCGCCTCGGTCACCGGCACGCCAGACGCGCCGGGAAGAATTGGCATTTCCGCGTGTGATGTTGCAACCGGCATGTATGCCCACGCGGCCATCCTCGAAGCCCTGCTGCAACGGGAGCGCACGGGAACCGGCAGCGCAATCCACGTCTCGCTGTTCGATGCGATGAGCGACTGGATGACTGTACCGCTGCTGCATTACGAATACGCTGGAATGATCTGGCCTCGCGTCGGCCTTTCGCATCCGACCATCGCACCCTACGGCGCGTTCCCGGTGGGTGGCGCGGTGGGCGCCGAGGAAACGGTGCTTATTGGCGTCCAAAACGATGGCGAATGGAAGAGATTTGCCAACGACGTGTTGGATCGGCCCGACCTGATCCAGAAGCAGGAGTTCAATACGAACCTGGCGCGGGTAGAGCATCGCGCCGAGCTGGACAGGGAAATTGCCGCGACGCTGGCGACAATGACGAAGGAAGAGGTCATTGCCGCGTTGCAAACATCGCGCATCGCGTTCGCTTCCGTCAACGACGTCACCCAACTGTCAACCCACCCCCAACTGCGCCGTACCACCGTTCCGACGGCGCATGGCGAAGCCAAACTGGTTGCGCCCCCAGCTATCTTCCGTGGTCACGAGCGCAAACTCGGCAAAGTACCGGGTCTTGGCCAACACAGCAGCGCTATTCGCAACGAGTTCGCGAAGTGAGTTCTTTCTGATTTGAAATCTATTCGGGATCGAAGCTATGAGCGAAAAAATCCTCGTTGAGAAAAACAACGCCGTCACAACGATCATCATCAACCGTGCGACGGTGCGAAATGCACTCGACCGCGAGGCGACCGCGGCTCTCGGAGTCGCGCTTCGTGCTTTTGAAAACGACGAAGAGGCGAAAGTTGCGGTGCTGTACGGTACCGGCGGCGCGTTCTGCGCCGGCGCCGACTTGAAAGAACTCGCGGGTGGCGTCGAGTATGACGCCTGGGCCGGAGCTGATGGACCTCTGTCCAAGCCGGCGAGGAAGCCTGTCATTGCTGCCGTTGCGGGCCACGCGTGTGCGGGCGGACTGGGCCTGGCACTGTGGTGTGACATTCGCATCGCAGAAGAATCCGCATCGTTCGCCGTCCTGTCACGGCGATGGGGGGTGCCGATGAGCGATGGCACAACTGTCCGACTGCCCCGGTTGATCGGCACCAGCCAAGCCTTGGACATGCTGCTCACTGCGCGCATGGTTTCCGCCCCGGAAGCGCTGCAGATAGGGCTGGCAACACGGGTAGTACCTGATGGCACTGTACGGTCAGCGGCAGAGAGTCTGGCTGCAACCATGGCCGCGTTCCCGCAGATCGCGATGAACTCGGATCGAGAATCCCTGTACCGGCAAGAAGGCGTAACTATGCAGGATGCCTTGATGCTCGAAGCGGAGCTGGCCGAGCGTGCTAAGCGAGTCGAAGCCAAGGCTGGCGCCGCCCGATTCGCCGATGGAATGGGTCGCCACGGAGCCGTGGCATGAAAGCCGTCGTCTGTCGTCAGTTTGGCCTGGACCAAACAGAGCTCGCGGAGATCGATTCCCCCAGCATGCGACCAAACGGCGTCCGCATTCGGGTGCATTCCGCCGGGGTAAGTTTCGCTAACTTGCTTGTACTGGAAGGCAAACACCAAAACCGTTGGGAACCCCCATTCACGCCCGGAACCGAAGTTGCTGGCGTTGTTCTGGAATGCGGCGAGGCCACCTCCCTTTTCAAGCCTGGCGATCGTGTGGTAGCGGGCGTTCGCATCGGCGGCTTCGCTGAGGAAGTCGTCGTGCCAGAGTCGACGGTGTTCGCCTTGCCGGACGCCGTCGACTACGACGCGGCTGTGCAATTCCCGACGATTTATGCCACAGCATACGGCGCTCTTAAATGGCGGGCGAATCTGGCTGATGGCGAGACTCTGCTCGTACATGGCGCTGCCGGAGGCAGCGGGCTTGCTGCAATTGAAATCGGCAAAATGCTCGGTGCGCGCGTCATTGCTACGGCGGGCGACGCCGCGAAGCTCGACGCCGCACAACGCCACGGTGCCGATATTACTATCAACTACCGAGACGAAAACTTTCGGGACGTAGTCCTGCGCGAGACTTCGCAGCGGGGCGCTGATGTCATCTTTGATCCAGTAGGCGGGGACACTTTCAACGAGTCGCTGCGTTGCATTGCACCGGACGGACGCATCATTCCGATGGGCTTCGCTGGCGGCACGATTCCGCAGATACCGGCCAACCTCGTGCTGGTCAAGAACGTCACGGTAATTGGGATCTATTGGGGCTACTACATGGGGTGGGGAAAACAAGCCCCGCCACCGACCATGGCCGACCAGGTACGTAAAGCGTTCAAAGAGATGCTGGAATGGGCGGCGGCAGGAAAGCTTCGCCCCGAAACCTATGCGTCCTTTCCGCTCGAACGTTTCAGAGACGCATTGAGCGCGATTACAGAGCGAAAGGTCATCGGCAGAGTCGCGCTGCACCCAACGCCAATTCCGGACTAGAACTAAGACCGCTATTTAAGAGGAGAGAGACATGAAGCATTATGTAGCACTGATGGCATTGCTCGGTATTGCACTGGCGCCACTAGCCGCTTGCGCTCAGAGTGGGTATCCAGAAAGACCCATAAAGCTAGTAGTCCCCTACCCCCCGGGATCGGGCACGGACACGGTTGCACGATATGCGGCGAAGCGGATGGAGACGGCGCTCGGCAAGCCGGTAGTCATTGAAAACAAGCCCGGCGGCAATGCGATCATCGCGGCGCAGACCGTCATCAATGCCCCCGCAGATGGTTACACGTTGCTTTGGGCCGCCAATGGCCCAGTCACTACAAACGTTGCCTTTTACGATAAGCTGCCCTACAACCCGCTGACGGATCTCGAACCTGTAGCCCGTCTGGCGTACTCCCCCATGGGGGTGTATGTGCCGGCCGCCTCCCCCTACAAGACTGCGGCAGAACTGTTTGCCGACGCGAAGAAGAAGGCGGGCAAGCTGAACTATGGCAGCGGAAGCGCGACCTACAATATTGCGACCGAATGGCTGATGTCCCTTGTCGGCGCCAAGGCGAACGCCATCTCGTACAAGGGAAGCAGCCCGACCCTGACTGACCTCGCAGGCAATCAGGTGGACTTCGCCATCGCGGAGTACAGCGCCGGGCTTCCCTTGGTCAAAGGCGGAAAAATCCGAATGCTGGCCCTAACGTCCGACCGCCGCATGAAATCTGCGCCGGAAATCCCTACCCTGCAAGAACTTGGCTATAAGGAGTACTTTCAGGTGGCATGGTGGGGCATCTTCGCGCCCAAGGGCACGCCGAAGTCCATCGTTTCCCGCCTAGAGGGGACGCTTCTGACAGTATTCAAGGACGCCGAGACAGCCCAATATCTCGAGCAGAATAACTTCAGTGCCTTTACCGGAACGGCGGAGCAGCTACGGGCCTTCCAGAAGGCCGAGATAGACCGGGAGTCGAAGCTGGTCAATCGCTTCAATCTGCCGAAGCAATAGTGGGCGAGACGTCGTACGTGCAGCTTGCGACACACGAAATCTGATATCGTTGCACGCCTCGATGGACGTCGTCGACCACCCAGCGTGAGGACGACGTCAACTCCGACAATAGCCAAACACATCAACAGTTATGGGGCGCAAACGTCAGATTGGAACGCCAGAAGGCGATGAAAAGCAACTAGCCATACTTGATGCGGCTGCATCGATATTCATGAAGCTTGGCTTCGCCGCCACGTCCCTCGATGACATCAGTGACAGCTATGGTGCCACCAAGGGGATCATCTACTATCACTTCCGCAGCAAGACAATCCTTTTCTTCGCGGTCCAGCGCCGCGCCATGGAGTTGACCCGTGCTGCCATCGAGCCGGCCGCCATGTCGGAAGCACCGGCGCTCCAGCGGCTTGAGTCCATGGCTTTCGCCCATTCCCTTCTAATGATGGAGCACCTGGATTATCTTCGGGTTGCCGCGCAAGGTTTGGAATTACAACTGGGCGGACGGACAACGGAAGAGGAGCGCGCTGAGATCAAGCGCATTACGGCCCTTCGCGACAGCAATGAGCGCCTGTACCTTCAGGTACTCGAGGAAGGCGTGACAAATGGTGAATTGCGGGACATGGATGTCAGGATCGTGGTCAAGGCACTGCTTGGCGCATTGAACTGGACATCCCGCTGGTATCAACCCAGAAAGTCCGAGACACGAAAAGATCGTGAAGCCATCGCTGCCGAAATCGCACGGTACGCTGTCAACGGGCTGAACCGCTAACAGACGACGTATTGGTTATCATTTTGCGCCGGACCGCCATAGTCAGGCGCTTCAGCTGCCTTTCAACCTGGCTTGCCGGGCCTTGCAACAGTAGATGCCGCGGGCCGATTTTGGTCTGCACGCCAACGGTGGTCTGACGGGCCGTCGGAAAACGGACGTACCCGGCGCGCGCAGGATAGTTCGCCTCAATCCGTTGGCGTGCCCGTCTCGCCTTGCATCGCGTAGCGATGCTACCGTGCTTCGCGATATCAGACGCACTGGCTCCACTGCTAATCGCGGAGGAGGCGTCAGTCCCTAGTCTAGCCTTCTCACGGCGCTTCCTTCTGCCTCTTCTGCCCGACATCGCTCCGACGCCTGGCCCCGTGGAGTCCGCGCTACCGCTCCGGCATGAGGTTGGCTCCAGAATCGGCTTTCCGGCTTGGCAGCAAACCAGATATGGGCTCAACACAATCGTCCGGCCTGTCCCCCGTGACTTTCGTTCGCCGGTGAACCGCCGCCTCTCGGAACCCATCTCTTGGGACCCATCTCTTGGCTACCGTGGCCAGCGCCACGATAGCGACGGTCGCCTCAACAAGGCGCCCCAATGGCATGTGTGAGAGCGACTCCCCCTTGTCTATGCCTTGACGACCGCACCTATTTACCGATCAGCAGACTTAGACGTCCCATGACCGACGCCTGATCAAAGCCAGTCGCATAGCAGTTCTTAACCTCTGATGTTGAACTGAATTTGACATCGTGTAGAACGCCAATGGCGTTGGCAGGGAAGAGTCTTGCTCAGACAATTGGCACATAACACAGGCCGCTCGTTTGGCGATGACTTGGAGACACGATGCAGAGCCCCAGCCTCATTCTTCCCGGACTTCAAAGCCTGCTCTTTGCCGTCAGGCAGGACTAGCGATTCCTGTATATCTGTCGGAAGTGACAGCGCCAAGGCCACGGCAACAAGCAATGGCCATAACCTATTTCATGAAGATCAGCAACCGCGCATTCGCTACTCACGGCGAACTTGCGCGTGCCGGCGGGATGGACAACCAACTAGGTCCACACATATTCCGTCTGGCCTCGCTGTGGATTTGTCGGCCACTCACTGCCATCTTTTCCGCCATATGAGTGGAAATGAGCGGCAACCAACAGCGAATCCGATCCAACGCTACCTCATCACGGAGACAGCCATGACAGTTACCCCTTCTATTCTGACGCACAGGGAGGGGCCGGTGTTGGTGCTGACCAACAACAACCCGGCCGCGCGCAATGCCCTCACACCCGCCTTCTTCGAAGCGCTGCCCGTTGCACTTGCTGACGCCGAAGCCGATCCCAGTATTGGCGCGGTGGTACTGACCGGTGCAGACGGGACATTTTGCTCGGGTGGAGATCTCAGCCAGCTTGCCAAGCGACGGGAAATGTCGGTGGGTGAGCGACGCGTGGCCATGGAGCGCTTGCACGTCCTGATCCGCGCCATCCGGTCATGCAGCAAGCCGGTGATTGCGGCTGTCGAAGGGGCTGCGGCCGGCGCGGGGTTGTCCATCGCACTGGCTTGCGACCTGCTCGTCGCAGCACGTAACGCATCGTTCTCTGTCGCCTATGTCAAGGTCGGCCTCACACCGGATGGCGGTGCCACCGCCTTCCTGGCTGAGCTCGTGTCGCGTCAGCTATTGACCGAACTCTGCCTGACCGGAGCACGGGTGACCGGCGAGCGCATGCATAGCCTTGGCGTCGTCAATCGGCTCACAGATCTGGGACAGGCCCTCCCCGAAGCCACCTTGCTGGCAACAAGCATTGCAGCGGGGCCGCAAAGGGCCATGGGACGAATCAAGATGCTGTGCCGACAGGCCAATGAAGTTTCCCTCGACCAGCAACTCGAATGCGAAGCCACATTCATGGTGGCATCGCTGGGCGATGAGGAAGCAGCCGAGGGAATTTCCGCATTCCTTGCGAAGCGGGCGCCGGACTTCATCTCCTTGCGCCACCCGTCGGATGCCTCAGCCAGCTGAAACGCCCCAATACACGTCCCTTACACGGTTCGAACCTTATGCCCGACACCAATCCCCACCTACCATTGGCAGGCATCCGCGTCCTCGATTTGTCACGTATCCTCGCAGGCCCCACCTGTGCGATGGTGCTTGGCGACCTCGGCGCGGAGGTTATCAAGGTGGAGCACCCGCAACGCGGCGATGACACCCGGGACTGGGGCCTGGCTGTCGGATCGACGCAAACGGCATATTTCAACAGCGTCAATCGAAACAAGCAGTCTGTCACCGTGGACTTGCAGTCAGAGCAAGGGCGTCGGATCGCCCGCGACCTGATCCGGCAATCCGACGTGGTTATCCAGAACTTCAAGTTCGGCGGCGCCGAGAAGCTTGGCCTCGGTTACGAAGCCCTGCGCGCTGAGCAGCCAGATCTGATCTACTGTTCGATTTCGGGCTATGACCGTACTGGGTCCGAGGCGGCCCGGCCAGGCTATGATCTGGTGGTCCAGGGGGAGGCCGGCTTGATGGCTCTCAATGGCGAAGCCGACCAGCCCCCCCTGAAGTTTGGCGTAGCCGCCGTCGATCTCTTTACCGGCATGTACGCTGCACAAGGTGTGCTCGCCGCGCTGGTCGAGCGCAATCGCACCGGGAAGGGGCGACACATCGAAATGGCGCTCTTCGATTGTGGGCTGATGCTGACGGCCTACTATGGCCTGGAGGCACTGGTCAGCGGCACCGATCCCGCGCGATGCGGCAATGCGCACCCTTCCATTGTTCCCTATGGCGTATTTGACGCCGAAGATGGGCCGCTGGTGATTACCGTCGGCAACAACAGCCAGTTTGCCCGGTTCTGCCAGGACGTCATCCAGCGCCCAGACCTGGCGGCGGACGAACGCTTTGGCACGAACATCAACCGTTCGGCGAACCGCCATGACCTCCTGCCAGAAATTCGCCACGAACTCGGCAAGAGAAAACGACAGGACCTGCTTGAGCGGTTGCACCAGGCCAATATTCCCTGCGGCGAAGTGTCAACCCTGCTGGGCGCGTTGACCTCTGCGCGCGCTCGCGAAGCCGGCCTTGTGACAATGCAGCCCCATGCCGAGGCTGGTAGCACCCCGGTCTTGACGCCGCCTTATCGCTTTGACGGGGAACGTATGCCGATCCGCCGTCCCCCGCCCGCCCTCGGAGATGCCACGGCGCACGTACTACAAACGCTGCTCAACATCGCACCGCCGCAACTTGAGGAACTCAGAGCCTCTGGCGTCATTTGATTTGGGCTGCCAAGCCCGTCCCACCAGGAAGCACAGCATGAATACCTCAATCTACCGTTCCGCCATCACCGAGCTCTTCGGTATCCGGTTGCCTATCGTTGCCGGCGGCCTGATGTGGCTAGCCAATGCAGAGTATGTCGCCGCAGCATCGCGGGCGGGCATCATCGGCTTTATCACGGCCGCGAGCCTTCCGGACCTAGACGCACTGCGCGATGAAATCCGCCGGTGCCGCGAGCTTTGCGATGGAGGTCCCTTCGGCGTCAACGTCTCGATGCTGCCCAAGCTGGTGACCGGCGAAAAAACCCAGGAAGTTTTCGAGTTGATTGTCAGCGAAGGCGTGAGGTTTGTTGAGACTTCCGGGCGTAGTCCGGAAGATTTCTTGCCGCTTCTCAAACGTGCCGGCGTGAAGGTTCTGCACAAGGTCGCTTCAGTACGGCATGCGGTCAAGGCTGCCGAACTCGGCGTCGATGCTGTGTCGATTGTCGGCGCGGAATGTGGAGGGCACCCAGGGCTCGACATGGTTGGCTCGTTTGTCAATGCCGCGTGGGCCGAGGGTCAACTGGCGGTGCCCTACCTCATCGGAGGTGGGATCGGGCATGGTTCTCAAATTGCAGCAGCCCTGGCCATGGGCGCGTCAGGCGTCGCAATTGGTACGCGCTTCCTTGTTGCCGACGAGATCTGGGCTCATCCGAACTACAAGCAACGTCTGATCGCCGCGCAACCGGTCGATACCGACCTGTGCATGCAGTCCGTGCGCAATACGGTGCGCGCCCTGCGCAACGACACCACCGCGGCAGTCAAGGCGATGGAGGCGGCGAACCCTCAGGTGTCGATCCAGGAGCTGATGCCCTTGGTGGCCGGTAAGATCGGGCGCAATGCCTATGTCACCGGGGACTGGAACAACGGCATCTTGTCCGCGGGACATTCGCTTGCCTTCGTTGACCGCCAGGAGCCGCTGGGTGCGATCATCCAGCGCCTGTCGGCCGAAATGGAGCAGGCAATCGCTCGCATTACGGACCCGGCTCTGCGCTGAGCGTACCTTCCGAGCGGGGAATCCTTGTCGAGATACCGAATCCTGACTGCGTTCCGGTAGCCACTCAATCGCTGCCCCGATTCCCAGGGCGCTCATCGCCCTTCTCTCCGCGCTTCCTGACATATCAATTCCCGCGTCTACCAAGGAGCAATCGTATGAAAAAGACAGCGTTGACTGCCGTCCTGCTGAGCGCCGTGACAGCCTGGGCCCAGCCCGATGAACTGCCGGCACGCCCCATCAATATCGTCGTTGGCTATGCCGCCGGCGGCTCGTCCGATACCGTAGCTCGCATTGTTGGCAAGGCGTTAGCCGAGCGCATTGGACGCCCCGTGGTCGTGACCAACAAGCCTGGCGCTTCCGGCACGACCGCCGCGGCAGAGGTAGGTCGAGCGAAGCCTGACAGCAACACCTTCCTGCTGTTCACCACTCCCATGCTGCTCGCCAAGCACGTCTACAAGGACATACGCCTTGACGTTATCACTGAGCTGACACCCGTTTCGATGATCTACGACCTGCCCAATGTACTGGCGGTCAGCAGCGTCCATTCACCCGGCATCAAGAATCTGCAGGACCTTATCGACCACGCCCGCAAGCGGCCAGGCGGACTGAACTTCGGCAGCGGCGGCACAGGCAGCATCGGCCAGCTGGCGATAGAAGATCTCAAGAGCAGGAAGAAATTCAACGCCCAGCATATCGGCTACAAGGGCGGGGCGCCGGCAGTCGTCGATCTTCTCGGCGGCCAGATCGACATGGTCAACGCCGATATGGTCGCAGTCTTGCCCCATATCCGCAGCGGGAAGCTGCATGCGGTCGCCATAGGTTCGGCACAGCGAGTCAGCATCCTGCCCAATACCCCCACGCTTGCCGAGCAAGGGGTGCCGGGCTTTACCAGCGTCGCATGGGGTGCGCTGTTGGCCCCCAAGGACACACCACCTCAAATCGTGGCGCGCCTGGACAAGGAACTCCGGGAGGTCCTGAAGAGCGACGCCATCAGGACTCAGCTACTCAATACAGGCGCAATCGTTGCCTATGGCGGACCTGCCGAGACGGCACGACGGCTGCGCGATGACGATCAGCGCTGGGGCAAGGTGGCCCGCACGGCAGGCGTTACAGCTGAATGATCCATTGCTTTGCAGGCAACGACGAATACGGCTGGCGGAGCCTCTTGGCGTGCGCGCTGGCCTCCGTTTACGCGCGTTATGGCGCGCGTAACACGATCAACAAACAAATAGGAAGCGGTGATAGCTATGTCTGACACAGGTGTGGATGCGGAATCGTTTGAACTTATTCTTGGCTCTGTACGCCGGTTCGTGCGTGAGCGGCTGATGCCGCTCGAGCGCCACGTAGAAGAGCACGACAGCGTGCCGCCAGAGCTGCTTCAGGAGATGAAAGACCTTGGACTGTTCGGGCTGTCCATTCCGGAGACATACGGCGGACTTGGTCTCACCATGGCACAGGAATGTCGCGTGGCCTACGAGATCGGCCAGACGTCCCTAGCGTTCCGCTCGGTATTTGGCACCAACATTGGCATCGGTTCGCAAGGCATCCTGATGGACGGCACCGAGGCGCAGAAGCAAAGCATTTTGCCGCGGGTGGCGAGCGGCGAATTGCTGATGGCATTTGCGCTGACCGAACCGGATGCCGGTACCGATGCCGCCGCACTGAAGACCCAGGCAGTGGCGGACGGCGACCACTATGTGCTGACCGGTACCAAACGCTTTATCTCCAACGCGCCGTTCGCAGGAGCCTTCACCCTGATGGCGCGCACGGGCGGTAGCGGCAGCGACGGCGTTACCGCGTTCATTGTGCCGGCTGACGCACCGGGCCTGTCGCTCGGCAAGCCTGACAAGAAGATGGGGCAGCGCGGTACCAAGACCTGCGATGTCATCCTGGAAGGCGTGCGGGTTCCGGCAGCCAATATCATCGGCGGCCAGCCCGGACGCGGCTTCAAGACTGCGATGAAGGTGCTCAACCGCGCGCGATTACATCTGGCTGCCGTTGGCTGTGGTATGGCCAAGCGTGCACTCGACGAGTCGCTGACTTATGCGCGAGAACGGAAGCAATTTGGCCAGCCAATCGGTGAGTTCCAATTGGTACAGGCCATGCTTGCAGACGGCCAGGCCGAGCTACTGGCGGCATGGGCGCTCGTCAAGGAATGTGCCGCACAGTTCGATGCACTGCCGCCTGGCAGTGCGGATCCTACCCTACGCGTGCTTACATCGAGCGCCAAGATGTTCGCGACGGAAATGGCCGGTCGGGTGGCAGACCGTGGCGTGCAAATCCACGGTGGCTCCGGCTACATCAATGAGTTTGCAATTGAGCGCCTCTATCGCGATGTTCGTCTGCTGCGCCTGTACGAAGGGACAACGCAAATCCAGCAGGTCATCATCGGCCGGACGCTGCTTAAGGAAATTGATGCCGTGGGCTAAACCAACGGCCTCGTCTCACTTCGACTACTGATTTCCCTGCCCCGGAACGCAATGACAACAACCTTACCTTGCCCGCCACTTCCCGTGGTTCACACCACGCGGCACGGCGCAATCCTCTGCATCACGGTAGACAACCCGCCAGTCAACGCGCTCTCTACCGCAGTACGGCGCGGCTTGTTCGAAGCCGTGCAAAGGGCCGACGCCGACGACCAGGTTGCCGCAGTTCTGATCGTAGGTGAGGGTGCAAACTTCATCGCTGGCGCGGATATCCGGGAGTTCGGGCAGGCACCGCAACTTCCGTCGCTGCCCGAAGTGTGCAACCGCATCGAAGACTGCGGCAAGCCCGTGGTCACCGTGCTGCGCGGCGCCGCGCTCGGCGGCGGCTTGGAAGTCGCGCTGGCTGCTCACTATCGCGTGGTCCTTAGGGACGCCAAACTGGGACTACCCGAGGTCAACCTCGGCCTGTTGCCCGGCGCCGGTGGCACACAGCGTGCGCCCAGAATCATGGGCGTGAAAGCTGCGGCGGAACTGATGCTAAGCGGCAAGCATCTCTCTTCGAAAGCCGCTCTGGCCGCAGGCCTTGTGGACCATCTGGCAGAAGGCGAGGATGCCGTTCAAGCCGGCCTCGCCTACGTCAATGCGTTGCTGAATACGAAGGCACACGTACGTCGCTCCCGCAAGCGCTCCATCGATGATCCCGCTGCAGCCCTCGCTGAACTCGACTTGCTGGCTGCCGAGACCGCCAGCAAGTCGCGTGGCCTGCTTTCCCCGCTCAAGATTGTTGAGTGCGTGCGCGCTGCTGTGGAATCGTCATTTGACGAGGGTCTGGCGAAAGAGCGGGCACTCTTCCTCGAGTGTCTGGATAGCCCTCAGCGTGCCGGTCTTGTTCATGCCTTCTTCGCTGAACGCGAGGTCACCAAAGTCCCCGAAGCCAATGCCTGCAGTCCGCGCCCTGTTGCCAAGCTCGCGGTCATCGGTGGCGGGACCATGGGTGCAGGGATCACTGTGGCAGCGCTGGAAGCAGGTCTGCCGGTCGTTATGGTCGAACGCGATCCTGAATCCATTGCTCGCGGCCAGGCGAATGTCGAAAAGGTCTTTAACGGCCAAATTGCAAAGGGCCGCCTGACAGAAGAGGGCAAGGCGAGCATCCTGGCACGCTATACGCCGAGCACCAGCTACGAGTCCATTGCGGACGCAGACCTTGTCATTGAGGCGGTATTTGAGGATATCGAGATCAAGAAAGCCGTATTCAAGAAGCTTGATCGCGTTTGCAAGCCAGGCGCGGTGTTGGCTACCAACACTTCGTATCTGGACATCGACGCCATTGCCGGGGCCATTGGTCGGCCACAGGACGTGGTCGGCCTGCACTTCTTTAGCCCTGCCAACATCATGAAGCTACTGGAGATCGTCGTGCCCGCCCAAGTGTCGGCGGATGTGGTCGCGACGGCATTCGCACTGGCCAGGAAGATGAAGAAGACGCCCGTACGCGCTGGTGTATGCGACGGCTTCATTGGAAATCGGATCCTTGCCGTATACCGCCAGGCCGCCGAGTACATGCTTGAAGACGGCGCATCGCCTTATGAGATCGATGAGGCCGTGCGCGGCTTTGGCTATCCCATGGGACCGTTCCAGATGTCGGACCTCGCAGGCGGCGATATCGGCTGGGCGACACGCAAGCGCCGCGCGGCCACCCGCGATCCGCGGGCGCGCTACGTACACGTGGCCGACCGCATCTGCGAGCGCGGCTGGTTCGGGCAGAAGACTGGTCGCGGATGGTATCTGTATCCGCAAGGCGCCCGCTCCGGACAGGCTGACCCCGAGGTGCTGGCCATCGTAGACGAAGAACGCAGGAAAGCAGGCGTCACGCCGCGGCCGTTCAACGCTGACGAAATCATGCGGCGCTACATGGCGGCAATGGTCAATGAGGGTGCCAAGGTTGTCGAGGAAGGCATCGCCTTGCGGCCCCTCGACGTGGATGTGACGTTCCTGTGTGGCTATGGCTTCCCGCGACATCGGGGTGGACCAATGAAGTATGCCGACACGGTGGGACTGCCAATTGTCCTTGCTGACATCCGCAATTTTGCAGAGGAAGACCCACTGTTCTGGAAGCCGGCCCCTCTGTTGGAAAAGCTGGTTGCCGAAGGCAAGGACTTCGCCAGCCTGAATCGTACCGGCGAATGAATATCGTCGATCTCGCGCCCTGCCCTTTCAAGGCGCGGCGCCACCCAATCTGTCTGTATCAAGGAGATACCCAATGCGCCAGGCCGTTATTGTTTCAACTGCTCGTACGCCGCTGACCAAGTCGCATCGCGGCGAATTTAACATCACCCCGGGCCCGACGCTGGCCGGCTACGCCGTGCGGGCCGCGGTCGAGCGCTCGGGCCTTGATCCCGCCCGCATCGAGGACGCCGTGCTCGGCTGCGGTTATCCCGAAGGTACCACCGGCCGGAATATCGCACGACAGTCCGTCATCAGGTCCCAGTTGCCGCTCTCCATTGGCGGCACCACGGTCAACCGCTTTTGCGCTTCCGGCCTACAAGCCGTCGCGATTGCTGCAGGGCGCATCGTTGTCGACGGGGCGCCGGCAATGATCGCAGGCGGTGTCGAGAGCATTTCCGGTATTCGCACACGGGACGACGGCAAGAGCGGTCTGGATCCGTGGATCGTTGAACACAAGCCTCAGCTGTACATGGAGATGATCGACACCGCCGACGTGGTGGCGCAGCGGTACGGGATCAGCCGGGAAGAACAGGACCGCTTTTCGGTCGACAGTCAACGCAAGACCGCCGAGGCGCAGAAGGCTGGCCGGTATGCAGAAGAAATTGTCTCCGTGACCACGACCATGTCTCTGACCGACAAGGAGAGCGGCCATGTCAGCCTGCGTGAGGTGACGGTCGACCATGACACCTGCAATCGTCCTGGCACCACGTACGAGTCGCTGGCCAAGCTGGCACCGGTGAAAGGAATGGAGAAGTTCGTCACCGCCGGCAATGCTTCGCAGCTTTCCGATGGTGCCAGCGCTTGCGTGCTGATGGAGGCGAAGGAAGCCGAACGCCTGGGCCTGCAGCCGCTCGGTGCCTTCCGTGGGCTGGCCGTGGCCGGCTGTGAGCCCGACGAGATGGGCATCGGCCCGGTCTTCGCGGTACCTAAGCTGCTAGAACGCTTTGGCCTCAAAGCCGAGGACATCGACCTGTGGGAACTTAACGAGGCCTTCGCGTCCCAGGCCGTCTACTGCCAGCAGAAGCTTGGCATTCCGACAGAGCGCCTGAACGTGAATGGTGGCGCCATTTCGATCGGACACCCATTTGGCATGACGGGTGCCCGTCTGGCAGGGCACATCCTGCTGGAGGGCCGCCGGCGCAAGGCCAAATGGGGCGTCGTGACCATGTGCATCGCCGGTGGCATGGGTGCGGCAGGCCTCTTTGAAATCTTCTGAAGGCCGCCCAGAAGCCTGACTTCAGCTCAGCCAAGCGCTGCCGCTAGCCAGAAGAGTTGCCGGGGGATCCCCGGCGGCTCCTGCATAAGCCTTGACCTTGGGCCTACCTGACATAACAACGGAGACACTCGTGAGCCCTTCCAAATCTGCGCGACGTGCCTGGCTTGCCCATATCGGCGCCATCAGTACCGCGTTGCTGCTTGCGCCGTGGACTCGCGCCCAGGCCAGCGGATCATGGCCTGACAAACCAATTCGATTCGTCGTACCCATTGCGGCCGGCGGCGCCACAGATAGTGTGGCCCGCCTGATCGGCGAGCAGCTAGGGGGCCGTCTCGGCCAACCTATAGTTGTGGAAAATCGCGCGAGCGCAGGCGGGATTGTCGGTACCGATATGGTGGCGAAAGCTACCCCGGACGGACAGACGATCCTGTTCTCGCTCAGTGCGCCGATACTGACCAACCAGTTCCTGTATCGGAACCTGCCCTACAGTACGCAGCGAGACCTGGTCCTGGTATCGCGCGTTGCAGACGCGCCGCTCGTACTTGTCGTGCATTCGAGCTTGCCTGTCAAGACAGTACCCGAGTTGCTTGCCTACATGAAGCAGAACAAGGGCAAACTGGCCTACGGCTCCTACGGCACTGGATCGGTCGCGCATCTCAGCGGCGCCTACCTCGACAAAAGCCAGAACGCGAACATGGTGCATGCCCCCTACAAAGGCGAGACGGCAATGCTCCAGGACCTCGTTGGTGGCCGCATCCAGCTCGCCTTCGCCAGTGCGCCGGGTGCCAAGCCATATGCCGATGGAGGCAGGCTACGTATCATTGCCGTCACCGGCGAACAACGCATGGACGTCCTGCCGTCTATTCCGACGATGGCCGAGCAAGGTCTTAAAGACGAGGCTTATCGCATTGTCGGCTTCATGGCCGTGGCGGTGCCGGCAAGGACGCCGGTTGCCGTCGTGGAGCGACTGGCCCAGGAGGTCATTAGCATCTGCCGCAAGCCCCAGATCCGTGAACGCATCGTCGCAATGGGATTCCGGCCGGTGGGCAACACGCCGGAAGCATTCGCTGCGTCTTACAAACGCGAACTCGCGACATGGGAGATGTTAGTAAAAGTCTCGGGCGCACAGGCTGAATGAGCCTGCGAGGTCCTTTCGGCAGCCCCTCTGACGTGCTGCATAGCGCACTTATATCGCGCAGCCAGACTCCAGCCCATATGGAGCCGCAATACCCGGTATAAAAAACTTGTCTTCGACAGCCCTCACCGGTTTGCTGGATAGTTCGGTCACCGTGCGCCCTTTTCCGCCAGTTGTCTGACCGTGTAGCGAGCCTCGACCTTTGCTTCGAGCCACTTACACCATAGACAACATAGCCAGCCAAACGCGCTGGAGCGCCCCACCACGCCGGAAGCCATACGTTAAATGAACCTGAACCTTATCGGATTGTTTGTGGAGATCGTCGAGTGCGGCAACCTCAGCGCGGCCGCACGCAAGCTCAATGTCACGCGATCCAATGTGAGCCATCAGCTTAAGGCACTGGAACAGGAAACGGGTGCCCTGCTGCTGCAGCGATCCCCTCGTGGGCTGGCGCTGACTGAAGCCGGACAGATGCTGTATCAATACGGGCAACGCATGCTTGGTGACTTGGGCACGACTCGCGCTTGCATCGACAGCCTGGGCCAGACGCTTAGGGGTCATATGCGCATCAGCGTTCCTACTGGGTTCGGACGATTCTTTGCCGCGCCACTCTTGATGGAGTTCGCGCGTGCACACCCAGGCATCACACTCTCGGTGACATTCGACAACGAGATTCAGGACCTGATCGCCGCCCAGATAGATGTGGCACTCCGCATAGCCAGGAACCCACCTCTGGACAACATCGCTAGGGAGGTCTTCTCCATTGATCTGATGCTGTTCGCCTCTGCCGATTACCTTGAGCGGCACGGCCCTGTCAACGACCCTAGCGAACTTGAAACGAGAACCCTGATTGCCAGGCCATATCCTGGCCGCCGAGTCCCGCTACGCCTGGTCCACCACAGCAAGCCGAAGGAAGACTACACCCTTACCCTGCAGCCCGCACTTGAGTCTGCCGACTTTCCGTTTCTTGCTGATGCGGTCTGCCAGGGATTGGGGATCGGACTGCTTCCCGCCTATGTATCTCACTGCCCCAGCTACCACGCTTTGCGGCCCATACTGCCGGACTATCGCATTCAGACCGATCCCCAATCGCTATACATCATGACGTTGCCTAGCCGCTACCCTTCCCCAGCGACACGAACACTGGTTGAGTTCCTGCGCGAGCGCATTGGCTTGCTGATCCGTGGGCCGCAAGATGCTGTGTCGACACGACACCACAATCGGCGTACCGAAGCAGACCGCCCGTCATAGGCTGAATGAGAACATCCACAAGGGACGCTGCGACACATGAAGATGCACGTCCCATCGCGATGAACTAGATGGCATATCACGGGATCGTTGAAGGGAAGCCCGGATCGGCACACCACCAGAGGGCACCATCTCATGCTCTCCAACGGGACAAGGCGGCGACCGTCTGCATTTGAGGATCACAGCAACGCCGCGCGAATCTCGGCGACGCGCTCCGGGGTGAAGACACTCGACTCGAGAAGGTCTGTGATGCGAAGGACGTTGCCGCGAGATCCCCAGCTACCGTCCTCGATGACCCGAAAGTTGACCCACCATGCCGGGGCAGGCACCGGCATGCCGCCTGCTGTGGCCAAGGCAGCAAGGATTCCTTCGATAACTCTCGTTCGGACAGGCTGGGGCCATGCTGCGTCCATGACGGCGACGTCTACTGTGAGGATGTCTTGCGGAGCTTCCGCCAGCAACCTGCCACCAATCGCCATACATCCGGCTTCCAGTTCAACAAAGTGCACCCGAAAGCCGACACGTGCCGCAGCGGCTGGTTGCCCGACCTCGGGAATGAGAACGGCATCCGTCAGCGTCTTAGCCAAGTGCTGGCGCTGCTCGAGGTCGAACCTGCCCCTCGGCGCAGTTACGCTGATGATTGTCATGCAAAGATCGTCCAGGTTATTCGAATCAGATGGTCAGTACCGCTACGGTAACGGGCATTGAATCGCCATCCGCGCTGACATGCCAGCTTATTGCTGCAGAATCATTGGAGTAGAGTGCTCCATGGCGGACTGGCATTGGAATCGAGTACATCACGGCGCAGAAATCGGAACCCTGGGCTGCAAGACTCAGACGGTCTCGGAAGCCGTGCCAAAAAGCGCAGTACATCCTATTGACCTGCTACCGCAATGGCCCCTTTCCGCAGCAATGCTTCGATCTGGGAGTCAGCCAATCCTGCCCATTCCCGCAGAACTTCGCGTGTATGCTGGGCCAACATCGGTGGCGCCCTGTACGTCACCTCGTAGCTGGACATGTTTAGAGCACTGCGCAGAATCGGTAACGTTCTCTCTTTACCCTGAGGCACTTCGATGACCATTTTTCGATGCCGGACCTGAGGATCCTCGAAGGTGGCCTGCATGTCATTAATCGATGTGCAGGGCACTCCCGCGCCCTGCAGACTTTCACGCCAATGCGCGCTGCTTTGCACGCGGAAAGCGGGCTCGATTAACGCATGCAGTTGGCTACGCTGCTTGACCCGCGCGGCATTGGTAGCGAACTCCGCCCGCTCGCGAAGCGGCCCGACACCCAGAACTGAGCATAGGCTGTCGAATTGGCGATCATTTCCGGCGGCGACGACCAGCCAGCCGTCGGAACTCTGAACGACACCCGAAGGGGCAGCGATGGGATTGTTGTTGCCGTTTCGCGTTGGCACTCCCAGCCCCATCAAGTACCCTTGCGCCAAATGGACATTGAAGGCCACGCTGGCGTCGAGCATGGCAGCGTCAATGAATTGACCTCTCCCGGTGATGCCTCGCTGAATGAGAGCGCCCAGAACCGCTACAGTCGCTTGATATCCGGTTTCAGATCTGTCACGGGAATCGCGGTGCGTATGGGCGTAGCCCCTGGCACTCCATCCGGCAAGCCACAGGTGCTCATCATCCCCGCCATTGCCTGCATGATGAAGTCATAGGCTGGCTGCGAAGCATAAGGGCCATCCTGACCGAAGCCAGTCACCGAACAATGGATCAGGCGAGGATTGCTCTCAGACAAGCGGCTCCATCCCAGTCCGAGACGCTCCATGCCACCCGCCTTGAAGTTCTCCACAAGCACGTCGCAGCTCCGCACTAGGTGAAGCACCAGTTCCTTGCCTTCCTTGTGCGCCAGATCCACTGCGATGGACCGTTTGTTGCGATTACAAGCCAAGTAGAAGTCTGAATTTCGACCCTGCGAGCCCGGTCGTGCCGTCGTCAGGGGCAACTCCCAGCTGACGCGCATCGTCACCATGGCCCAGGGCCTCGATCTTCACCACGTCAGCTCCCAGGTCCCCAATCATCTGCGCTGTCCAAGGACCGGCAAGTACCCGGCTCATGTCTAGCACTTTTACACCCTGCAGTGGCGCGGGTCCCCGCCCGCGTTCATCTGATGAACGCGAGGTGTCTGTCCATGCCGTGGTCTCCATATCGATTCTCCTGTTGGTGCTTCACGGACGTCAGGTGGAAGCGGATCCACCTTCCTCGAAATAAGGTCATTGGTCTGCCCGGTCCGCAAGCGCTTCCAATCCGTAGTAGCGCAACACCGTCGGATCACGTCCGATACCGGGTTCAAAAAGCTCCCACAGCACGCCATCCGGCGCCTCGAGCATGAGGTAACTGCTCCCGTCCGCCTTGCGGATCGGATTTCGAAGCTCGACGCCGTCAGTTTTCATCCGCTCGTACAAATCCTCTAGACCAACGACCTGCATCCCGAGGTGGTGGATGGCATTGCGCCCGTGCTCACGAGGCCCCTGTGAGTAGAAATGCAGGGCGCCAATGCCGATGCGCATGAACACGTTGCGCGAGCCACCATAGGAACCATCCCACATTACCTTGCCATCAAACCACTTCTGATAGAAGGCCACGGTTGCATCGATGTCGGAGGCAAAGAGGTGCGCATGGTGCATGTGAAACCGCGCTTCGGAACCATACGGAAAACGATCGGCGGGGAAGTGAACTTTCGCGGCACCGTGCGGCCGCTGTGCATTGTCTTTGCTCATTCTGTGTGTCTCCTTTGCGCAAATGTTCGCGATCTCGGTCCCTCAGCGACCTTCAAAGACGGCCTCGCGCCGCTCCATGAAAGACTTGATGCCTTCCTTGAAATCTTCCGAACCCAGCACGGTGCGACGAATCTCCGGTATGGCTTCGATCGCAGCCTTCTCCGCTGCTTCCAGGAATTTCATTGACGCGATCTTGGTCGCCCTCAGCCCCAAAGGAGCGCACTTGCAGATCTGCTGCGCCAGTTCCAGCGCCCGCTCGCGGTGCTTGCCGTATGGATGTACTTCTTGCACGAATCCCAGCTCCAACGCGCGCTGCGCGGTAAACTCCTCGCACAGAAACAGGTGGTACATCGCGTTGCCCCAGCCGGTGCGCGTTAGGTACCGGAAGTGCGCGCCGCCAAAAGGCGCGATGCCTCGCTTTGCCTCGACCTGGCCAAAGCGGGCGGTGTCCGCCGCGATCACGATGTCACTGGCGAGCATCATTTCGATACCAGCCGTGTAAGTGATGCCTTGCACCACAAAAATCACCGGCTTCGTGCACCGTCGCTTCAGGCCAAACGGATCGACCTGCCCCTCTGGAATCGGCTTTGCCGTGGCCGTCGGACCGAAGAACTTGGGCATGTCGAGGCCCGCCGTGGTGTGTTCACCTGCCGGATCAATGACCAGGACCCAGAGATCATCGTCCTGCTCGAACTCGGTCAGAAGCGACGAATACTGCTGCATCATTTCCGGCGTCAGCGCATTCTTCTTGGCAGCGTTATCGATCGTAATGACGCCGATATGGCCATCGCGGCTCATGCGCACTTCAGGCGCCCTTGTAGATTCACTCATTTCCATCTCCTTTGCTTGTGTGGCTGAAACAACGATTAATCCTCGACCTTAGCGCCTGATGCTTCGAACATGCGCTTCCAGATTTGAAACTCGCGATCGTAGGCCTCCTTGAACTGCTGCGGCGTGTTGCCGAGCGCTACCAGGCCTATCCCTTTGAGACGCTCCTTGACCGACCCGGAATGCATGACGGCGGCCGCTTCGCGGGCGAGGCGGTCGATGATGTCGGCAGGCGTGTTCGCAGGCGCCGCCATACCCACCCAACCCACAACCCGATACGCGTCATCCATCATGCCCTGCTCGATGAGCGTGGGGACTTCTGGAAGCGCCTCCATACGCTGCGGCCCCGTAATGCCGACCACACGAATCCTTCCAGTCCTGGCCTGGGGAACGGCGACCACGCCGCTGCAAATTCCCAGATCGATTTCGCCGCCTAGCAGCGCCTGGACCACGGCCGTTTCGCCTCGATAGGGCACGTGGGTCATACCAGCACTCAGGGAACGGTTCATGTGCTCGAGCACCAGATGGGAGTAGGAGCCGTTACCGTAGGACCCGTATGCAACCTTGCCTTTCCGGGCGGCGAGGTACTGGCGCAGCTCGGCCATGTTCTTTGCGGGAAGCTTGTCCGCCACGCAGATCGCCATGGGTGCGATGGCTAGCTGAGAGACGAAGATCAAGTCCCTGCGCGGGTCATAGGACAGGCGCCTGTACTGGAATTGATTGATGAGCAGAGAAGATGTCAGGCCGACCGTCAGTGTCAAGCCATCCGGCCTCGATCTGGCTACGGCCGCCGTCCCGATGGAGCCGCCGGCACCGGTCCGGTTATCGACGATGACGCTCTTGCCAAGACGTTCCTGCAATCCATTTGCCAGCGCCCGGGCCACTACGTCCGTAGCGCCACCGGGGCTGAACGGTACGATGAGCTGGATTGGAGCCTGCGGCCATCCAGTCTGTGCGAACACATCCGGAAAAAAGCTGATGCCGGTACCCAGCGCCGCGGCGGCCTGTAGAAAGCCACGACGAGATTTACATTCTGCCATTCTGCTGTCCCCTTATTGTTTGATCATGCATGAGCTCGAAACCGGCGCTACTTAACTAGGCTGAGACGCCAAGCACGGTAAATTGCTGCATATATGTGTGTCGCGGGCTGCAAGTATTTAAGCGTTTCGCAAACGTTCGAAGTCAGCAGCACGCTTCTCCAGAAACGCTGCGATACCTTCTCCTGCCTCTTCGTCCGCCTGGCTCTCCACCATCAGACCGCCCTCCATCGTTAGTTGCTCAGCGAACGGATTAACGTAAGCCGCATGCGAAAGCTGCTTGATCCGGCCGAGGGCCCGCCGCGGACTTCTGGCGAAGCGTGCGCCCAACATCAGGGCAGCGTTCAAGGCCTCGCCTTCGTCGACGATCTGGTTGACCGCCCCCATGGCCTGCATACGTTCAGCGGGGAGCGGAGCACCCAGGGCACATAGCTCGAACAAGACCTGACGTGAAACGACCGCAGCCAAGGACCCTGTTAGGCCGCCATCGGGGGTCAGTCCGGCCTTCACATAAGCAACCGCAAACTTGGCGGTCCGCGATGCCACAACCATGTCGCATGCCAGAGCCAACGACATGCCCGCACCCGCGGCGCCGCCCTCCACCGCTGCAATGACAGGCACCGGAGCGGCCTGCAGACCTGCAATCAAGGCGTTGAGCCTCTCGATCCGCGCCATGCGAACCTCTGGCGCAAGAACCCGGTTGGCTGCGAGTTGATTAAGGTCTCCTCCCGCAGAGAAGAACCCGCCGGACCCGCTGATCACCACGGCGGAAATGGATGCGTCGTCAGCCGTACTAGCCAGCACGATGCCAAGTTCTTCAAGGATCGCCGGGCTGAGTGCGTTCCGCGTTTTCGGATCATTCAGTACGACCGAAATGACGGAGTCTTTTCGCTCAACCAAAATGGATTGCGTTGCCATGGCTTAGTCCTCCTTCAGGCGCGTGTAGCGTTCCAGGTGGAAAGCTGCGTCACCCAGTTCATGGTCAATCATCAAGAGTCGCTTGGCATAGTGCGACAGCGGAAGTTCCGAAGTCATGCCGATACCGCCATGCATCTGGACGCACTCTTCGGCCACCATCGTGCCGACCTTGCCGATGAGATACTTCGCAGCAGACAGCGCTTTCTCGCGTGCAAGACGATCCGTTCCGTCGACGGCCGCGCTGGCGTTGATCAGGGCGGAGCGGGCCTGTTCCACCTCGATGACCATCGTGGCCATGCGATGCTGCAGCGCCTGGAAGCTACCGACAGGCACGCCAAACTGCTTGCGGGTCTTCAGGTATTCCAACGTACTGGCAAGCGCCACATCCATTGCACCGACGGCTTGCGCACACAGCGCTAGTACCCCTTTTCCGAGGGCGCACTCGATGACATCGGAAGCTCTGCCTTCCTCTCCCAACAAGGCAGTGGCAGGTAAACGAACATCATCGAGTTTCAGATCGATGACTCTGCCCCCGTCGACAGCCGCATGCTCATGCAAACTGAGGCCCGCCGCTCCGGCCGGCACCACAAAAAGTGACAATCCATCGACATCCGCGAATTCGCCCGCAGTCCTCGCACTCACCACGAACGTCGATGCCGACTGCCCTTGGGTGATGTTGGCCTTGCTGCCGCTCAACATCCAGCCATCGCCATCGCGGCGAGCCAAAGTCGAGACATGAGTCAGGCTATACCCACTGTCCGGCTCCGCATGAGCCAGGGCAGCGATCCTGCTTCCGCTGATGAGACCTTGAGCCAGCGACTCATGCCCACTACGTCCGGCCGCAAGCACCGCGCTGCCGGCCAGCAGGGCGCTGCCCAACACTGGCTCAACGACCAGCCCGCGGCCCAGGCTTTCGAACACCACCGCGATATCGAAGCCGCTCCCACCGAAACCGCCTTCCGTTTCGGTAAACAGCGCGCCAAGCACACCTAGCTCGGAGAGTTGGTTCCACTTGGCCTCGCTATAGCCCTCGTGCGATGCTTCGATATTTCTTCGGGTCTCAAAGCTATACGCCTGCGTGATGTAACGATTCAGCGCATCGGCAAGCATGCGGCGGTCTTCTGTATGCTGGAAATTCATGTATTCCTCCGTCGCGCTCAGAGTCCAAGCATTGCCTTCGCAATGATGTTGCGCTGGATTTCGTTGGAGCCACCATAGATCGACAGCTTGCGCTGGTTGAGGTAGTTGAGCGTTCCAGACTGCACGTTGGTGGGGCCGCCCGGATACATCGGCGAAGACAGGTCCGCGTTGGCATCGGGCATCACGCGTGCATACGGACCCTGGATTACTCGCAGCAAGGCGGTCAATTCCTGGCGGATCTCGGTTCCCTTGACCTTGAGCATCGAGCTTTCCGCGCCTGGGACGCCGCCCCCATCCACGGCAGCGATCACCCGCAGGTTTGTGGTTTTCATGGCCTCCAGTTCGATTTCGACCTGTGCCAGACGCGCCGCAAAGCTGGGCGAATCGATGAGGCGCACTCCCGCTTGCGTGCGCTCCAGGGCCGCGCGCTTCACGCGTTCCAGCAGCGCGCAAGCGTGTCCAACACCCGCCACGCCGGTGCGCTCATACGTCAGCAGGTATTTGGCGCAGTCCCAACCGCGGTTCTCCTCCCCGACCAGATTCTCGACCGGGACCCGCACATCGGTGAAGAAGACTTCGTTCACTTCATGCTCGCCGTCCAGAGTGACGATGGGACGCATCTCGACGCCTGGCGCCGATAAGTCGACGAGGAGAAAGCTGATGCCCTGCTGCTTCTTCGCCGCCAAATCTGTGCGGACCAGGCAGAAAATCATGTTGGCGAAGTGGCCTTGTGTAGTCCATGTCTTCTGGCCATTGACGATGTAGTGATCGCCCTGACGCACGGCTGTCGTGCGCACGCTAGCCAAATCCGAGCCTGAGCCCGGCTCTGAATAGCCTTGGCACCACCAGTCGGCTCCTTCAAGCAGGCGCGGCAGCCAGTGCTTCTTCTGTGCGGCGGTGCCGTACCTGATGATGACTGGCGCCAGCATGCTCAAGCCGAATGGGATGATCCGCGGCGCATTGGCCAGCGCACACTCGTGCTCAAAGATAAAGCGCTGAATGGCATTCCAGCCGGTCCCGCCGTATTCCACCGGCCAGTGGCTGGCGAGCCACCCTTTACGGTTGACGATGGCATGCCATTCTTCATGCTCGGCCTTACTCAGATGACAACCCGCAGCGACCTTTTTAGACAGGCGGTCGGGCAGGTTCTCGGCAAGAAAATCGCGCACTTCCTGGTGGAATGAGAGTTCCGCCGGCGTGTAATTCAAATCCATGACAAACCTCGCACCGGGACTCAGAAGATTTCGAACAGGCCGGCCGCACCCATACCCCCGCCCATACACATGGTCACGACCGCATACTTCTCCTTCCGGCGCCGGCCCTCGAGAAGCACATGCCCCACCAGGCGCGACCCGGTTACACCGAAGGGGTGCCCCACCGCGATGGCTCCGCCGTTCACGTTGAGCCGCTCCATCGGGATGCCCAGGCGCTGCTGGCAATACAGCGCTTGCGAAGCAAAGGCTTCGTTCAACTCCCACAGGCCGATGTCATCCACCGTCAGACCATGGCGCTTGAGAAGCTTGGGCACCGCGTAGATGGGCCCGATTCCCATCTCGTCGGCCTCGCAACCTGCGACGGCAAAGCCACGAAAGGCACCCAATGGCGAGAGACCCAAGCGCTCCGCTTCGCGCGATTCGACCATCACACAAGCCGATGCACCATCCGAGCGTTGCGAGGCATTGCCGGCCGTGATGAATTGATCAGGACCACGGACCGGCGCCAGCTTGGCCAGCCCTTCGAGCGTGGTATCGGGTCGATTGCAGTTGTCGGCGTCCACGGTCACCTCGACGCGGTCGAGCACACCGCCCTGTTTGTCAAGAACCGCCATGGTTGCGCGGCACGGCACGATCTCTTGCGCGAAACGACCTGCCTCCTGTGCCGCTGCGGTCCGCCGCTGGCTCTCCATGGCAAAGCGGTCTTGGGCTTCCCGCGTGATCCCATAGCGCCGGGCAACGATATCGGCCGTCTCAATCATCGGCATGTACATCGCCGCACGGTGCTCATGCACCCAGGCATCAATGTCCGGGTCGGCCGCTGACGCCGGGCCGCGCTGCCTTGTCAGCGACACACTCTCGACGCCACCAGCCAAGACAGCCGGTGCGCCATCAGTCACGATGCGGCCGGCGGCCATTGCAATGGCCTGCAGGCCGGAAGCACAAAAGCGATTGATAGTGGCGCCGGCGATGCCTATCGGCAACTCCGCACGCACGGCGCCCATATGGCCGACATTGCGGCCGGTGGTACCCTCTGGAAAGGCACAGCCGAGCACGCAGTCTTCCAGCAACCCCGGGTCAACATTCGAACGTTCCACTGCCGCTCGCAATGCATAGGCAGCCAAAGTTGGGCCGGGCGTCAGATTGAATGCACCCCGACCTGCTTTGGTCAATGGCGTGCGAGCGGTGGATACGATAAGGGCTTCACGCATGCGTGTCTCCTGAACAAGATTGGATGTTTGAATGAGGGGCCTTCGCCGCGTCAGACCGACGCGGCGTTGAGAGAGGAGAAATCTCGCCCTTGCGCTACCAGCCGGAGCAGCAGCGGAGACGGATGCCAGAAGTGTGGATCGTCTTTGGCAAATGTCTCGATGTCAGACAGGATCTGTCCCAATCCGACGGTGTCGGCGTAGAACATGGGGCCCCCACGGAAACGAGGAAACCCAAAACCATGGACGAAGACCACGTCGACATCCAGTGGACGCAGTGCAATTCCCTCGTGGACCACGTTGGCCCCTTCGTTGACCATGGCCGCGAGGTACCGACGCTCGATCTCTCCGGCCGTAAAGTCGCGCGCAACGATGCCGGCCCGTGAGCGCTCCTTCTGCACGATGGCCAGGACCTCCGGGTCTGGCTCCCCCGCTCTCGCGCCCTTCGGGTAGAGATACCACCCGCGCCCTGTCTTTTGGCCGAACCATCCGCGCTCTGCGATCCTGTCCGCCACCTGCACATAGCGCTGGCGGGGATCGCGCGTGGCCGCTTGCCGCTTGCGCGTGGCCCAGCCAATATCGCCGCCAGAAAGATCCGAGACCTGCAGCGGCCCCATCGGATAGCCGAAACCACGGATGGCGTCGTCGATTTCATAGGGCGATGCCCCGTCTTCGATCATGTAGTCCGCCGCGCGACGGTAGACCGACAGAATGCGGTTGCCGATGAAGCCGTCGCACACACCCGCCCGCACGGCAACCTTTTTCAGGGCGCGGCCAAATGCAAACGCAGTGGCGACGACATCGGCGCCGGCGCGTCGGGGCACTACCACCTCGAGCAGACGCATGATGTGCGCTGGCGCGAAAAAGTGCAGCCCGATTACGTCCTGGGGACGCGAAGTTGTCGCGGCGATTTCGTCGATGTCGAGATAGGACGTATTGGTGGCCAGCACCGCGCCAGGCTTGCACACACGGTCCAGTTCGGCGAACACCGCCTTCTTGACCGCCATATCCTCGAAAGCCGCCTCGATTACGAGGTCCGCAAAGCCTAGCGCCGCATAGTCGACGAAGCCGGACAAACGCGACATCAAGGCATTCTGGTCTGCTTGCGTCATGCGACCCTTGGACACCAGGCCTGTATAGACCTTTCCGACGTTGGCGAGCCCTCGCTGCAGTGATGGCTCGTCGCGCTCCACAAGAGTGACCCGCAGGCCGGCATTCAAGGCCGCTACAGCAATAGCGGCACCCATGGTGCCACCGCCGACGACGCCCACCTCGTTCACAGCCCGCGCCACTCCTTGGTTCGCCTCTGGCACCTTTGCTGCCTGGCGTTCGGCGAAAAATGCATAAATCAGACCGCGACGCTGCGGACTGTCGATGCATTGCTGGAACAACTGCTGCTCCAGTACCATGCCCGCATCGAAAGGCTGATGCAGCGTGGCTTCGACGGCATCGACGATCAGGTGGGGCGACAGCAGCAGTGGATTGCGCGCGCGTTGGGCGTCGCGTGCGGCGGAAATGGCCGCCTGATCCTGAGCATCGCAGCGTACTGCGGTGGCATAACGGCTCGGCCGTCGCGGAGCATTGGCGTCAAGCAACTCTTCGACGTAGGCCAAGCCGGCTGTGGACGCGTCCATGCCTTCACCAAGGCGGTCCGCCAGTCCAATTTGCACCGCCTCGTGCGCTCCGACATGCCGGCCGCTCAGCATCAGCTCCAGCGCCACCGGCACTCCCACCAGGCGCGGCATACGCTGGGTGCCACCCGAGCCTGGCAGCAAGCCCAGCAATACTTCTGGCAATCCGATGCGAGCGTCCTCCAGCACGAGCCGGTAATGGGCGCTTAGCGCGAGTTCCAGACCTCCGCCCAATGCCGCACCTTGAATAGCTGCAACCACCAGCTTGGGCGACGCCTCGAGCCGGTTGCAGATGTCACGCACGAATGGCGGCTGGCGTGGCTTGCCGAACTCCCGAATATCGGCACCTCCGACGAAATTGCCGCCTGCCCCAACGATGAGCATGGCGGCAAGGCTGGGGTCTGTGGCCAGTTGCTCCGTAGCTCCGGCCAGACCTTGCCGAACTCCAAGTCCAAGCGCATTGACAGGCGGCAGATCGATAGTGACCAGCAACACCCGGCCTCTGACTTCCGTGCGCACCGGGGGGGAAGATGCCACAGGGGCAGCGAGTGTCATGTCGTCTCCTTTGAAAGTCTGTAGAACGTCGATATTGTTTTTCCGTCGAGAAAATTTGACAATTCCGAAAATTCGTTGACAGATTCGCAAACAGGATTTGCATATAATATGGACAGCACCGCACTTCTATACCTGGTCGAAATCGTCGACGCCGGCAACATCAGCGCAGCATCGCGGAGGCTGAAGATGACGCGCGCGAACGTGAGCTACCATCTGAATCAGCTAGAGCGCAGCGTGGGCGCTCAACTCCTGCGCCGCACCACGCGTAGCCTCGAACTCACCGAGATCGGGCAACGCCTGTACCAGCAGGGCTGCGTTATCAAGAACGCGCTCGCCGCGGCAAATGAGGCCGCCTCCCTCGGCCAGACATTGCATGGGCGCATTCGGCTCTCGGTGCCCAATGGTTACGGCCAGTTGGTGATGACACCCTGGCTGCTGGAGTTCAAGCGCCTGCATCCGGGCATCAATCTCGACGTCATCTTCGAGAACCGCATCCAGGATCTGATTCGTGACGAAGTGGACATCGCCGTGAGGGTGTTATCCGAGCCGCCCCAGAACCTGGAAGCACGTGATCTCGGCCCTGTGCATATCGTGGCTTGCGCATCTCGCGGATTTGCCGCTGAACATGGACTGCCGCGTAACTTGGAGGAGTTGAGAAGCTTCCCTGTCATCACGGCGTCGGTGATTGGAAAGCAGCTGCGTGTGGCTGCCACGCTGAAAGGTACGCGCAGCGAGTTGTTGCTGGAGCCTTCCCTGGCATCCGACAACTTCTTGTTCTTGCGCGATGCCATCCTCGACGGATTGGGCGTTGGGCTAGTCGCGGACTACCTTGTACGAAATGAAATTGCCTCAGGAAGCGTCGTGCCAACCCTCGACGAATGGCAGCTTTCGATCTTCGGCAATCGCATGCACCTGCTGTTCATGCCAGACCGATACCACACGCGCGCGGTCAGTACGTTGGTCGAGTTTCTTACGAAAAAAGCCAGGGCGTCTTGAAAACAACGGGCGCATCGGGGTTAGCCGAAAACAAGCACGCTGGCTTATGTTGACCGCCAGCCCGGGATACGGCCGTTAGGCAGCAGTTCGGGATGATCGAATGTGTGTGCGCGCAAGCTCCAGCATGACCTTGGCATGTCCGGCGTTTGCATTTTTGGCAACGAGGTATTGCACGGGCGATCGTACAGGCGAATTGATATGCCGAAAGATGACGCCGCCGATTCCAGTGGTCGCAAGGCATTCGGGGACAATGGCCACACCGATCCCCATTGAAACCGCAGAAACCGCAGAAACCGCAGAAACCGCGGAAACGGCAGAAACGGCAGAAACGGCAGAAACGGCAGAAACGGCAGAAACGGCAGAAACGGCAGAAACGGCAGTCAGCCATTGGCTCACGCGATGCTCAATCCGAGGAGAGAAACCCGCCGCGACGCAGACCGCTCGACAGCGATGCCAGTGAGAAGTGGTTCGAAGTCTGCAGCGAGGTGATTGCCGGCATGTGGACGATCGAGGTGCAGGAGGTGCACGGCCTGCGGGCAGCGTGCGCGGCGTAGATCCGGTTGTCGCAGGCCGACCTGCAGGATTCTGCTGGCCTGTTGCGCCGGCTGCTCGACAATCCGCCCCCGCACACACATGCCGTCGAACGCTTCTTCAATGCGGGGGGCGGCGTATTCGGAGAGCGCGCCGGTACTGTCGGGAATGCCCGATGCCTCGCGATCCCCGGCCAGCGTGGAGGCCGCTACCGTGGCATCGCTCAAAAGCCTGCTGGAGAAGCAGTCGACCCGCCTGGCCCAGACTGAGATGGAGCTTGATGCGGCACGGCGCGCCCTGCAAGAGCGCAAGCTGATCGAGCGCGCCAAAAGAGCGCTGATGGCCCGCATGGGGCTCAGCGAGGACGAGGCATTCCGCGCCTTGCAGAAGGCTTCGATGGACAACAATCGCCGCCTGGTCGACATCGCCGAAGCCACGCTTTCGCTGACCGACCTCGCCCTGCCGGCCCAGACCCCATAATGAACTCCCATGGCTGCCCGCACCAAAATCGGGCGACCAATGCACCGCCAAATGTCGCGGCAACTGGCCCCAACTTCGCACTGCTGCAAGGGGTGTGCCGGGGGCAAAGCCGGAATGACCTTCTCAGGGCAGGACAACTCAGCCACGCATGCCGAAGCGCTCTTCGATTAGCTTCCGGGTATGGAGTATCTCCGCCACGATCTTGTGCTGTGCCTGCTTGTCCTTCACGGCCCTAAGCAGGAACACGATGTTCAGGCAAACCAGCACCCGCCCCTGATGGCAGAGTGGCACCGCAACCGCGCCGAATTTCGGCTCTTCCTGCAATTCCCCCAGGTTCTGCCCGTAGCCGCGCTTGCGGGTCAGCTGGATCATCTCCTGCACCGTACGGGTGTCACGGCTGCGCTCGCCCTCTTCGTCCGTGCGACTCCGGAGAATTTCAAGCAGGTTTTCGCGAACCTCGTCGGTGGAAAAAGCGAGGAAGGCCCTGGCCGGCCGACAGGCCCTTGAGTTGGGCGCTGATGACGACGTTTGGGTCGGCCTGCATATTCCAGAGCGTGAATCCGCCCTGCGTCACATGTACGCCATGACCTTGCGGCCTATCCGACTGGCCGCGGGCATCCGCCGCAATGACGTCCAGCCCGTCGACGGCAACATGTCGCGCGCGGACCTTTTCCCTGGCAAAGAGTTGGACCTGGCCGATAGTGGAGACGTTTGCCAGCCGCAACCGGCCCAGGCTTTCTACGCCAGTATCGTTGAAGATGGCACGCTTCTCCGGCGACGTCTCGACGTGCAGGTCGACGATGGCATTGTCGGCGCTGAGCTGGACTCCATCGCTACCTTGTGCAAACCGGATGACGGCACCCTTGCCGTCGCCGGCCAGCGTTTGTCCCGGTGCGAGCCGCATCGTCGGCAGATCGTTCGGAGTGCCGCCGACGGTGATGACACTGCGCGCCGTGTCACGCAGAGGTGGTCATGCCATGTCTTCCGAATGACAACGGTGCAATGGAATCAGACCGGTGCCGCTGCCGAGGCATGGTCTGGCCGCAGATACGTCGGCGAAAGCTCGCTCATGGACCGTGCCCCGGCCAGAAGCATCGTGCTGCGCATCTCATCGCGCAGATGCTCGAATACGCTCTGTACCCCCAACGATCCGTCGAAGGCCAGACCGTACACGTACAGCACGGGGCGGCCAACGGTTGCGGCCGGCGCCCCGAGTGCCAACGGCCGAAAGACATCGATCCGCAACCAGGTGTCGCAGTCGAGTCAGCTGTCTGGTGACGGGCCAATCCCGTAATGCGTAGAACAAAGGAAAGCTGTCATCGACCAGTTACGCAGCTACCCGGCCGCAACGGCCAACATGAAACATGTGTTCGTCAACGATGCAGCACGCGTGAACAACCGTGCCGAGAACAGACACCAGCCAACCCGCGAACGTGAGCGGCACATGCGGTGCTTTCGCGACCGCGAACGTACGCAGGCTTTCTCTTTCTTGATAGCGCCGTTAGTTTAGAACACCAGTTCCGCACCCGTTGCACGCTGAAGGTGCGCGTCGGGAATATCGACCAGTTTCTCGACCAGCCGAAACCCCCTCGGCGTGACTTCGATCACAGCCAAGTCAGTGTAGATGCGGTCGACCACGCCCAGGCCTGTCAGTGGCAAGGTGCAGCGCTCGAGCAGTTTGGGGCTGCCGTCCTTGGCGTTGTGCTCCATCAGGATGTAGACCTTGTGCGCCCCCACGGCCAAGTCCATGGCGCCGCCCACGGCAGGCGGCTCGCCGGGCTTGCCCAGCGACCAGTTGGCCAGGTCGCCGATGGCAGAGACCTGCATGCCGCCCATGATGCACAACCCCAGGTGGCCGCCGCGCATGATGGCAAACGAATCCACGTGATGGAAATAGGCGCCACCGGTCAGTAATGTGACCGGCCTCTTGCCGGCGTTGATCAGGTCGCCGTCGATTTCATCCTCGCTGGCCTTCGAACCCATGCCCAGGATACCGTTTTCACTATGCAGCAGGATTTCGTCGGCGGGGTCCAGGTGGTTGGCAACCAGTTCTGGCATACCTATACCGATGTTGACGTAGCTGCCGGGCGCAATATCGCGCGCCAACCGGGCTGCCATCTGGTCGCGTGTCAGTCTCTGCATGTCATTCTCAGCTCGATGGTTGCGGGTTAGGCACTTCGACGACGCGTTGGACGAAGATGCCCGGAGTGACGATGGTCTCGGGATCGAGTTCACCCAATGCGACTCGTTGCCGGACCTGAACGATGGTGGTCTTGGCGGCTTGGCACATGACGGGCCCGAAATTGCGCGCCGCCTTGCGATAGACCAGGTTGCCCCAGCGGTCGGCCTTGTCGGCCAACACGAAGGCGAAATCCCCGTGCAGCGGGTATTCGAACACGCAGGGCGTGCCGTTCACTACGCGCGTCTCCTTGTCGCCAGCCAGTTCTGTGCCGTAGCTGGTGGGTGTATAGAAGCCGCACAAGCCCGCACCCGCGGCGTGCAGGCGCTCGGCGATGGTCCCCTGCGGTACGACTTCCAGTTCGATGCGCCCTTCGCGGTACGTTTGCTCGAACACGTGCGAATGACTGGCCTTCGGAAACGAGCAGATTATCTTGCGCACACGGCCAGCCTTGATCAGGGCGGCCAGCCCGGTTTCATGGTTTCCCGCGTTGTTGTTGACGACCGTCAGTTCACGCGCCCCCTGATCGATAAGGGCATGCAATAGTTCGGTGGGATGCCCGGCGCCACCGAAGCCCCCTACCAGTATCGTCGCGCCATCGAACACGTCGGCCACTGCCGCGTGAACGCTCTCAGCGAATTTGTTGATCATCCGATGTCCCGCTCAGTCCGTTTCCATGCCAAGGTTCTTGACGACTTTCTCCTCGTCGGCGAAGGCCTTTCTCGCGAAATTTGAGTAGGCCTCGTTGTCCATGTAGACGGTGCGCAGACCGTTCGCATCCAACACTTTCTTGAAGGCGGGGTCGTCCAGCACCAGCTTGATTGCCCGGTCCAGCTTTTCGACGATGGGCTTTGGCAAGCCCTTGGGGCCCGCGATGCCCAGCGGGGATGGGACGAGCACGTCGTAGCCCAGTTCTTTCAGCGTGGGCACCTTGAAGATCGGGTTCGCGACGTTGCCGGCCGACGCCAACACGCGCACCTTGCCGGACTGCATGTATGGCAGCACGCTGTTGGTGATCACCGCCATCCTGAGATGGCCGCCCAGCAGCGAATTGATCGAATCGGAGTCGCCCTTGAACGGAACGTGCGTGAACTTGACGCCGTACTTGTTGCTCAGCATGGCCATCACGACGTGATTACCTGAGAAACGGCCGGGCGTGCCGTAGTTGACGACTCCCGGATTCTGCTTGGCGTAGTCGACGATGTCCCTCACTGTCTTGAACGGAGAGTCGGCCGGTACTGTGACGAAGAAGTCGTACTCCAGGAAGGCCGCGATATAGGCCAAGTCGCGCACCGGGTCATAACGCCCGGGTTGTAGATGCGGCTGGCGAAAAATCCCTACTGGCGTCAGGGTCAGGCGGTAGCCATCGGGCTGAGCCTTCATCATTTCCGTCACACCCATTGAGGCGCCCGCCCCCGGCTTGTTCTCGATGATGACGGGCTGCTTGAGCTGACGCGACAAATTTTCGGCCAGCGCCCGCGCAGCTAGGTCGGTGGTACCGCCCGGGCTGTAGGGCACGATGAGCGTGATGGGCTTGCTGGGGTAGTCGGATTGGGGTGCGGCAGAGGCGGGCAGGACCACCCCCATGCCGGCCGCGAACCCGGCAACGGCGAGACTGAGCAATTTCTTGTGCATAGCTTGTTTCCTGATGCTTGAAACCTAGCGTGTTATGAGTTTGCGATAAGCAGCGTGGAAGGAATGGAGCGCAGAGGCCTCACCCCAGTGGCCAGGTGAAGCGGATGTTGCCCTTGGCCAGCCCGTCGAGCACAATCTGAACGCCACCGGACTTCATCATCCATTCCAGGCGATGATCGCGGTATTCGCGCTTAACCGCACCCGAGGCCATTCGCTCGGCGGCGCTCGCCATGCCGGCAGCAGCGGCCTCAGCCTCGGCAAACGTCGCCGCCACCGAAGGCCGCTCGCGCGCCCGTTCGAGCCAGCGCGTCAGCGGCGAGTCGGGCGGCGTGCCCAACCCGTTATAGAACGAGCGGTTGAGGTAAGGTGCAACGCTGACGTCAGCCCAACCGAAAGCCTCGCCACTAAACCACGGCCGCTCGCCGAGGCTGGCCGTCAGCCAGGCCTGCAACTCCGCGGTCTGCCGCGCGGCGGTAGCCATCATCGCCGCGGCTAGATCCCCCTCGGCGCGCCGGTACCAGCGGACCTCGCTCACGCCCCAGTTCACCGCTTCGTACAAGGTATCGCAGACATCCTCGATCATGCGGGCCTCAGCGCGCGCGATCGGGTTGCGCGGCAGCAGCGGCGGCGAGGGGTAACGGTCCTCAAGGTATTCGAGAATGATAGTCGAGTCGAAAACGCGCGCCTCGCCGTCCATCAGGACAGGTACCTCTTTGCGCGGGCTGGCTGCCGCGAAGGCCCCAGTGGCCGTGCCAAGGCCCTGACCGGCCGGTGTCTCGACCTGAAAGTCGAGGCCCTTTTCACGCAGCGCGATCTTGACTTTCTGAGCGTAGGATGACAATGGATGTTCGTAGAGCAGCATGGAGCGAGGTTCCTCGGGGTGATTGTGGCGTGACGGCCAAGATGGGTTGGGGAAACCCAGGATCACTTCCGTGATCACGGCTTCTCCATGCGCCGGTCACAGCGGGCAGTGTGCTATGAATGAAAGCTTCTTACGTTGAAGGATGGGCCACCAGCCGCCCCCCTGAGGCAGGCGTTGGCACTCGCGAGGATGGCGGCAAAGCGTCGAGAAAGGTGCCCGGGTGATTCCGCCGCGAAGTTCGCGCCCCGTGCCCGCAAGGGACAGGTCTCCGAAGCTGACGTTGTGGCCTTCGGGTTTATCTGAGGCAGCGCACATCGAAAAGCCTATGGGGTATCCAGCGATTAGCCTGCCGCGTTTCCTGATTGGGCCCGCTTGTACGTTGCGTTGTCTCGCAATCGGCAAACTGACAGCGCCCTCATCGGTGCTAGACACGGGCACTGCTTGATCCAGCGGCACTGATCCGAGGAAGGCACGGCATCGATGCGATCGGAAACTACGGCGCAAACAATGACAGGTCGGGTTCATGCGATTGTCTCCAGAGATGGGAAGCATCGTTCCCCCGAGAGGCCCTTGTCGCGGATTACTTTGCCCCACTCGGCGTAGTCATGCTGGATCCGGTTGCCCATTTGCGCGGAGTCCTGGAAAGCCACCGCCACGGCACAGGCTAGCATCGCGCAACGCGTGTTGCGGAAGAGATTGGGGCGAAGGGTCATTGCGAAAAATCATTCGGGAAGGCTCAAAGCACGACGCGGGCCTTCAATTCAGATTGGCGCGACTCCTCAAGCCAGCACGACTCGCCGAGCACTTCGAGCGTGCCGTGGTTGCGCAGCGGCGGCGCCCCGGCAGGCGCTCTCCCGGGAACCGGCCTTGAACCTCTTCAGGTCGCTTGCTCCTGCTTCCTGATCTGAAAGCCCAGGCGCGGAAAGTGCACGTGCAGCGTGCCGGCGCGCTCGTCGCGGTGTTCGATGACCACCTCAATATTCGTCAGCCCGACCAGCGTGCCGGCCACAGGGTCGCGTCCATAGTCGGTAGGCATCACCGTAATGGCATCCCCCCGGGAAAAACCAAGGCCTGCCTGCACTTCGGTCGGTGCATGCTGCTTCGCCTTTGCGGCGACGTCGATCGCATCGGCGCTCGTCATCGGCGTCGACTCGCCGCGGCCGAAGGCACGCACCCGCTCGAACCAAGCCCTGAGCTTCGGGTAGCCGCCGAAGATTCTTGCCAGTTCCGGCGCGCGATGCACGTACCATAGGCAGTGGGCAGTCGAGAAATCTGCGATGCTGGCTTGGCCGCCCGCGAGAAAGTCGCGTTCATCGGCCATGTGCATTTCCAACCAGCCCAGATAGGTGTGCAGTGCCATTGTGGCATCGGCTGGGGTCTGGCGCACCATGCTTGACGTGAACGGCGCGCGATCGGCCGCGAAAGCCTTCAGCGCCTCCGGCCGGGCGTTCGCGAACAGCGCGGCCAAGCCGGCCGGCTGAGCGGTGTATGGAATCGCAGTCCAGAACAGCGTCGAGTCAGCCCACTGCGCGAGCATCTGAGCCATGCCGGAGATCTCAGCCGGATATAGTGACGGCTCGGGATAATGAGCTTCGATCACGCGCGCCATCAGCGCGGTGTCACAGTAGATGTCAGCGCCAATCTGCAGGAACGGCGTCTTACGGTAGCCGCCCGTCAGCGCGATCACATCGGGCTTGGGCATGATTGGCGGCACTGTAACCGATCGCCAGGCGACGCCCTTGAAGCCCAGGATCAGGCGAATCTTCTCGGAGAAAGGCGAAGTCGCATAGTGATGCAGGATCAGTTCATTGCTCATGGTTTCTCGGTGCGCCAGTTGAAGCCAGCAAATTAATACGAATCAAAGTGTCCTACGTCGAAGGCTTAACCAGCTACGGCCGGCCACGAGTCATGCGTCGGCACTCCAGGGCAGCGGCGAACGTATGTGTTTTCAACTTTTTCGGTGACTATGCTTGATCGCTTGCTTATTGCCTTGTCATACCGACATCATTAATCCTCCAGCCCTATCCCGCTGACCGCTCCACCATCTCCTGCTGTGGGAACTGGCTTGCTCCGACTGACTGCCTATGCGTTCGACCACGTCGGGGCCTCGTCTCGGACCGCTTTCACGCTATTGCGAGCAGGCACCCTCAGTCTGATGCGACCGATGGGCCCAGTCTCGAACCCGCTCCATTCAACAGGCACAGCGTATTGCTCTAGCATCTAGATGTCTAATATTATCTTTCATACCGATTTATATAGCACATCGAATATATGTGATGGATCGCATACTGGACGGGGCGAGTAATCCACCGTAGCAAAGGCGGGTGCGCCTTGAATTCGGCATCTGTGGCCAGCGACCATCGCTCCTCTACATCATGAGGTTGGCCTGGGTGAGCCGGCGTGGGTAGTACGATTTATCTTGGGCGGCCTTCTCGAGAGAATTCCCGGCCACGCCCGCGATCTCAGTCGATCACGCGACCGTGCGCGGTTAATCGCTCAAATTGCTGCCGACGCTGGCCAATAAATGCATTTCGCCGTTGCAAGCGCTGCTGCGAACAAGCTTCATGGACCATCACCTGCATCCTGGCGCGCGCTCGAAAGAATAGTCGGTGATTAGGGCCGGGAAGACCATCGTCTATCTTATGCATGCCCAGCACAACAGGGCTGGTCACAGTGGCTATTTCGGTAGGACCGTCGACCGAAACGGCGACCGCGGTTCGGCGCATCGACGACAGCCCAGCCAGTTCGAGGTGTCGTCGACCACGAGACACCCAATGTCATTCGTCCTTTCCAGCATCTGAACGACATCGCCGAGGGGGATCACCGGGCGAGCAAGCGTATCCTCAGACTAATGATTGGCATCAAGCCTTTTTCTGCACGTGCATCTTGCGAGGTGCAAGCGAACTCAATGAAATGAACGCCGGCCAGTCGGGTGCGCTTGAATGAACGTGGTCTTCACGGCCGGATGCAAGCAAAACTTCGTTGCTCTACAGAGCAAATTAATGAAGCTTGGCCCACACGTCATTTTTTCCTGCTCGCCAGTTCATGCAGCATGGAAAGCGCTAACGGCAATGACGGGTTATTGTTATTCTTTAGCCAGATCACACCATGACGGGCAATCACACGCGATGTCTTTATCCTTCGAAAGATCACTCCCTCGACCTGCAAATCTTTCACTTCTAGCGGCAGAATGGAAACATAGCGGCCAGTGGCGACGAAATATAAAAGTGCGTGCGTATCCGCTGATTCCTGTATCACCGATGGCCTGAAGCCGGCGTCTAGGCAAATATTATCCATCACGGACCGAAGATAATAGCCGCCCAGCGCGGGATACCCCACGAACTGCTCTCCTGCGAGATGCTTCAGATCGACTACCTTACTGCTTGACAGCGGGTGCACACTGGGCAGAACGAGAACCAGCTCGCTTTCAGTCAGCTGCTCATGTTGTAGCAGTTGGTCGCGCTCCTCACGCAGATAAGTGAGAGCAAGATCCAGAGCACGGTTTCTCACGAGCGTGTAGAGTTCGCCGGTCGTAAGTGGATCGCGGATCTCCAACCGGAGACTTGGTAGATCGGCGCTTAACCTGCGAAGCATCGCCGGGAGTAAAAAGAAGGATGCTCGCTTTGTATAGCCGATTCGCAAAATTCCTGATTCACCTCGACTCGCACTTTGCGTCGCCAAAACGGCCTGCGAGAGATTGAGCAAGATGCTCTTTACTTCCGAGTAAAAAACCTGCCCCGCGTTGGTCAGCCTTACGCTTCTCGTGGTCCGGTCAAATAATCTCGTCCCCAGCTTCTGTTCAAGTTCCTTGATCCTCAAGCTAAGTGCCGGTTGTGCCACATTCAGCCTGATGGCGGCCTTTGAGAAGCTTTCTTCCTCTGCAACCACCACGAAGCAGTGTAAGTCTCTTATTTCAATATTCATCACTTATACGATATTCCATATAAATCGTTATCTTAAATTGTATTGGACACATAAGTTCAAGCGCAATAGCCTGTTGGTTCTGGCAGAGGTTCTTCCTGACGTTCTTGGGCTAGGAGCCAGGTCGGGAGATGCCCCGACTGCCCGGCCCTCCAGTCGATCGTGGGACGAACGCGGCGATCCAGCGACATCCTGACCAAGTAGCACTGCGGTCTGATCAGCGCCTTTCCCCTGGAGGACCGGAACGACATGCTCGTGAGACCTGTTTGCCAGACCTATGGCAGTACAACGACGCAATAGAGATGCGCCCGTGCAGAGCCACGGATAAAGCGACAACGTATTTAGGAGAAAACATTGTGAAATTTAAACAACTTTTTAAACTCACCGCCGTCGGGGTTATGGCAAGCGGCGTCGCACCCGCCGGCTTGGCTGCCGATTACCCTGCACGCCCGATCACGATTATCGTGCCATACGGCGCGGGTGGAACGACCGATTTGTTTGGACGCGCATTAGCAGTCGCTCTGGGAAGGGAGTTGAAACAGTCGGTTGTGGTAGAGAATAAGCCGGGTGTGAACGGTACGATGGGCGCGGCTGCCATGAAGCTGGCTCGGCCAGACGGCCATACCCTGACGATGGTTCCTCTTGGTGTATTTCGCCAGCCTTATATTCAAAAGACGCCCTATGATCCTGTGAAGGATCTGAAGTACATCTCAATGGTCGCCAACTATAACTATGCGATAGCCGTCAATAGCAAATCGCCTTGGAAGACCATTAAGGAATTGATTGAACATACCAAGAAGAATCCCGACACTGTATTTTATGGCGCATCCGTTCGATACAGTGTCCCGGAGTTCATCATGATGGATTTGGCCAAGAAGGTCGGTCTGAAGTGGACTAGTGTTCCCTACAAAGGCGACGCTGAAGCCATTAACAGTTTGCTCGGAGATCAGGTACAAGCGATTTCCGTAACAAACACCATTCTGCCCTTTGCACAGTCTGGCCGCGTCCGGATCCTAGCGACCACAGGCGAACAACGCTCCAAGGATTTCTTCCCAGACGTGCCCACGCTAAAGGAGGCTGGTTACCCCGTCACGATGACTTCGCCTTTCGGAATCGCAGGCCCAGCGGGAATGCCAGACAATGTCGTGAAGATTCTTGACACTGCGATTTCTCGCGCACTGAAAGATCCGATCCTCGTTGAGACCGCCGCACGTTACGGAATTGGAATCAACTATATGGATCACAACAGATACACAGCGTACGCCAAAGATGCCGCAGTAAGTGAGAAAGATGCGGTAAAAACAATGCTCGAAGGCGCCGTGAAAAACTAAAGGAACATGTGATGTCTGAACAAAAACCGGCCACCGGGCCCATCTATAGGATGCCAACGGTGTTTGGGCCCGCGATTGGCCCGCGTCAAGCTCCGGAAGGCGTCATATTCGACCCGACAACAAGCCCGAAGAAGTTCTGTGCCTACGTCTCCTTCAGAACCGACGCGCTTCTTCTGGAACAGATGCTTCCAGAAGACTTCACCCTGCGGGGCGACCCGATTGTGATCGTCGAGTTTGGGTACATGACAGAGATAGACTGGCTCGCGGGACGGGGCTACAACATGTTGAGTGTCCGGATACCGGTTCGCTTCAAGCATGGCAATGACAGCACGGTAATCGACGGCTTTTTTCAGCCAGTCGTCTGGGAAAACATGACAGAGCCGATCTTAAGCGGCCGCGAGGAGCTCGGATGGAGCAAGATTTTTGCTGAGCTACCGGCCCCAGAGAAGAGGGACGGGAAGATTGTATGCCGCGCCGAATGGATGGGATTCAGATTTCTGGAACTGACCCTTACAGAAATCAGAAAATCTGACGCGGCCCCATTCGCGACCAGTCCGGTGCTACATCGGAAATACATCCCCACTACCGGGCAATGGGGTGAGGCCGATGCCGACTATATCACTATGACCCCGGCTGGGGGGAGTCACGCCAGGTTGCAAGAGCACTTCACTGGTGACGCCTCCTTATCCGTATTCGCCCCGAGCTGGCAGGATATGCCGACTCAGCATCAATGCGTAACGTATTTGGCTCGACTTCCGAAGCACGAGTACATTCAAGCTGGGGTTTATTCCACCGTAGGCGGCAAGGATCTTTCGGATCAGATCCGGTTTTAATGACCAACCCCAGAATTCTTGATGTCATTTGTTCGAGTGAAGGATCTAAGCCAAGCACTTTTTGCTCGATGGATCCTTCCCGACCACCCGTCACGTAATAAGCCTGCCGCAATCTACGCCTGCTGGGCTGCACGATCATCCTAATTCGGAATGAGGCATTGGAAATGCGTCCGTTCAGCCGCGCACGGTCCAAGGCAGAGTTTCTGCGCAAACCAGTACGAATATTATGAATACACGAGAGCCGATGAACACTGAGGTTCTAGGAAAGCTTCTTTCCGAGCCACACCTCTTTAAACAACAGGCGTTCATAGCGGGCAAGTGGATATCTGCCAATAACGACCAGTCATTTGCGGTGCACAACCCGGCAACCGGCCAGCTCATTGCCAACGTCGCCAATCTCGGCGCGAAAGAGGCGGAAGCAGCGATTCAGGCTGCGCATTCGGCCCTGCCGGCATGGCGCAGAAAAACCGCCAAGGAACGGGCGCACCTCTTACGAAAATGGTTTGAGCTGATCATGGCTCACGGCGATGATCTTGCGAGGATCATGACTGTCGAGCAAGGCAAGCCGTTCGCTGAAGCGAAAGGGGAAGTAGCCTATGGCGCATCCTTTGTGGAGTGGTTCGCGGAGGAAGCAAAGCGGGTGACAGGCGCAATTCCATCGTCCACCTGGACAGATAAGAGAATGATGGTGCTTAAGCAAGCAATCGGTGTTTGCGTTGCCATCACGCCATGGAATTTCCCGATTGCAATGATTACACGCAAGGCGTCGCCAGCACTTGCCGCCGGCTGCACGCTTGTAATAAAGCCAGCTGAGCAAACTCCGCTTTCTGCCCTCGCCTTGGTGGAATTGGCGAGACGCGCTGGAATCCCGGATGGTGTGATTAACATCATCACAGCCGATCGCGACCGTTCGATTGCGGTGGGGAAGGCATTGTGCTCGTCGCCTCAGGTCAGTCATTTGTCTTTTACCGGTTCGACTCCCGTTGGCCGTACCCTGATGCAACAGTGCGCTCCGACGGTGAAAAAAGTCGCACTGGAACTCGGGGGACATGCTCCGTTCATCGTCTTCGAGGACGCCGATCTAGATGCAGCTGTGCAGGGCGCGGTAGATTCGAAGTACCGAAACGCCGGCCAGACCTGCGTCAGCTCGAATCGCTTCTACGTGCATGAATCCCTGCACGACGCATTCGTCGAAAGGATGGCAAGGGCGAGTGCCGCAATATCGGTCGGCAATGGCTTGGATGAAGGCATTGTCCAAGGGCCGCTTATTGAAGCGAGGGCTCTCCAAAAGGTGGAAGAGCAGGTGGCCGACGCTGTCAAGCATGGCGCCAGGATTATTACTGGCGGCAAACGGCACCCGCTCGGCGGACTGTTCTATGAGCCAACAGTGCTCGCAAATGTAAAGCCTGCCATGCTTGTGATGCGCGAGGAGACGTTTGGACCCGTTGCCGCGATTGTTCCCTTCAAGAATGACGACGCCGTCATTGCAGCGGCTAACGAGACTGAAATCGGTCTCGCCGCATATTTCTATAGCCGGGACATTGGCCGAATCTGGCGTGTAGCGGAGCAGTTAGAGTACGGCATGGTTGGTATCAATACCGGGCTGATTTCGAACGAAGTGGCCCCCTTTGGCGGCATCAAGCAATCCGGCCTCGGGCGCGAAGGCGGATCGTGGGGATTAGAGGAATACCTTGAGATGAAATATCTTTGCGTAGGCTTATGAGGCGGAGCCCTTCAACGAGAACTGGCGACCAAAAGGCGTCGCATCAAGAAATCTGAAGCGCGGCGTTCTGCATCCGACCGCGCAGGCGCTGCAATCCGACGATTTTGAGTGCCGGCAGGGGCTGTGCAATAGCTTCGACCCAACCAAACGGTAATCTCTATGACCACGATTCATCCGAACGATCCGACTTTGCAATCGTTCATTCCGGTGCGCCCGGGTTCTCACTTCCCAATCCAGAATCTACCGTACGGCGTGTTCAGCACCGGCGCTGATCCGTTGCCGCGCGTCGGCGTTGCAATCGGTGACGACATTCTCGATCTCGCCGCCGTGGCCGGCCTAGGGCTGCTGCCCTGCGTCCCGCCGGGCGTGTTCCATGCGTCGAGTCTGAACCAGTTCATCGCGCTCGGCCGCGACACGTGGCAAGCCACCCGCCAATGGATCAGCGAACTGCTTCGCAAAGACAATCCGGCGCTGCAGTCGGATCCCTGCGTGCGGGATAGTGTGCTAGTGCCAATGGCCGATGCGACGCTGCACCTGCCAGTGGACATCCCAGGCTACACGGATTTCTATTCATCCAGGGAGCATGCGACCAATTGTGGCACCATGTTCCGTGACCCGGCCAACGCCCTGCTTCCTAATTGGCTGGAGATGCCGATCGCCTACAACGGCCGCGCTAGTTCGGTTGTCGTCAGCGGCACGCCGGTGCAGCGACCGAACGGGCAATTGAAACTGCCAGATGTACCGCGTCCGGTATTCGGCCCCTGCCGCAAGCTCGACTTCGAGCTAGAAACCGCCTTCATCGTCGGCCAGCCCAGCGCGCTTGGCAACTCGATCGCGGTGGACGACGCTGAACGGCATATTTTCGGCATGGTGCTGCTGAACGACTGGAGCGCGCGCGACATCCAGCAATGGGAATACATGCCGCTCGGCCCCTTCAACAGCAAGACCTTCGCGTCATCGATTTCGCCATGGATCGTCACCATGGAAGCGCTGGAGCCGTTTCGCGTGCAGAGCCCGACGCAGGAGCCGATGCCCTTGCCGTATCTCGGAAAAGCAGGAAAGGACAGTTATGACATTATGCTGGAAGTGAACCTTCGGCCAGCAGCGGCGACACATGCCACTACGATCTGCCGAACCAGTTCCCGCTTCATGTACTGGAGCATGCGGCAGCAGCTCGCACATCATACGGTCTCCGGTTGCAACGTGCGGGTCGGTGACCTGATGGGCTCCGGAACGATCAGCGGCCGATCGGCAGACTCCTTGGGATGTTTGCTTGAACTGACACGGAACGGCAACAATCCCCTCACGTTGTCCACTGGCGAACAGCGTAGGTTTCTCGAGGACGGAGACACTGTTTCGATGACCGGCTGGTGCCAGGCCGATGGCTATCGGATCGGCTTCGGCGACGTCAGCGCAACAGTGTTGCCGGCGCAGCCGTCAAGAGCAAGCTAGTAAACGCGAAGGGCCCCTTCAAGTTCAGAAGAAGCCTTGCCGTCCGGCGGACGCAAGGATCTATTGACTCCACGCATCTATTTACCATGGACATCACCAACCACCAGATCCATCTCGTCTCGCGCCCGAACGGCGAGCCGACTGTCGACAACTTCAAGCTCGTCGAGGCACCGGTCCCCCAACTGAAAGACGGACAAGTGCTCGTTCGCAACCACTATCTGAGCCTCGACCCCTATATGCGGGGTCGCATGGATGATGCGAAGAGCTATGCTCTGCCGCAGCCGCTCAACGAGGTGATGGGCGGCGGCACCGTTGGCGAGGTCGTGGTGTCGCAGAATGACGCGTTCCAGGTGGGCGACAAAGTCGTCGGCATGGGTGGCTGGCAAGAGTACGCGGTGATCTCAGCCAATCAGTGCGGCATGCTGCGCAAGGTCAATACCACGCACATTCCGCCGTCGGCCTACCTTGGCGCCGTGGGCATGCCGGGCGTCACCGCCTGGTATGGCCTGGTGAAGCTCATCGAGCCGAAGGCAGGGCAGACCGTCGTGGTCAGTGCGGCCAGCGGTGCGGTGGGCGGCACGGTCGGCCAGCTTGCGAAGGTGCGTGGTTGCCGCGCGGTAGGCATCGCCGGCGGGCCGGACAAGTGCAAGTACGTGGTCGACGAACTCGGCTTCGACGCGTGCATTGACTACAAGCAGCATAACGACCTGAAGTCGCTGACCAGCGCGCTGAAGGCGGCCTGCCCGAACGGCATCGACGGCTACTTCGAGAATGTCGGCGGTATGATCCTCGATGCGGTGATGCTGCACCTGAATGCATTCGCGCGCATTGCGCTGTGCGGCATGATCTCTCGCTACATCGGCGAGCCGATCCCCCTGGCCGCGCCGCAGCTGCTCCTGACGAACCGCGTCAAGCTCGAAGGTTTCATCGTCAGCGAGCACATGGAAGTGTGGCCTGGGGCGCTGAAGGAGCTCGGCACGCTCGTGGCCACGGGCAATCTGAAGTACCGTGAGAGCGTGGCGCAAGGCCTTGCCAACGCACCGGAGGCCTTCCTCGGGTTGCTCAAAGGCAGAAACTTTGGCAAGCAGATGGTGAAGCTGGTTTGACCTGAACCTCCGCTCGATTTAAAGAGCTCGGCGTCAAGACGTTTTACGGCGCGTTTCCACTACGCCGTGCCATTATCAGGTAAATGTACGCCTCAATTGTTGGTTATTTTTATACTTCGACCCCCAAAAGCACGGATGTTGCGCCTCGCTTCCTCGTCAACTCGCGTTTTCGGGTTTATTTAGACCGTACCTGAGGCCAACATCTCGAACCATGCGCATACCCTCGTCTACCCTGCGGTATCTTAATGAAACCGTGTGACAAAGGTATCAATGGGCGCACAAGAAAAACAACACAAGAACGACAACACGCGAGACAAGCACCTTGCCAGCTTCCTCCACTCCTTCCCGCCTTGACTGCCTGCGCCCGACGCTGCCGATCCTGATCGGCGCCTCGGTGATGCTCAGCCTCGCCATGGGCCTGCGCCAGAGCCTGGGCATCTTCATGCCGCCGCTGACGCGCGACATTGGCATTTCAGTATCGGATTTCACCGTAGCCATCGCCGTGCAGAACCTGGTCTGGGGCCTGTTGCAGCCGCTGGCCGGGGCGTGGGCCACGCGAATCGGCTTCCGGCCGCTGATGGTGGCCGGTTCGCTGCTCTACATGATCGGCCTGGTGCTGCTGGCGACCGCGCACGGCATGATCGGCGTGACGCTAGGCGCCGGCGTGGCGATCGGCGCGTCGATGGCCTGCACCGGTAGCGCGCTGGCGATGGCGGTGGCGGCACGGCCGGTGCCGGCGGCGCTGCGCAGCACGGTGCTAGGCCTAGTGTCCGGGGCCGGCTCGTTGGGCGCGCTACTGGCCGCGCCGATCGGGCAGATGGTGACGCAGGCATATGGCTGGCGTGCCGGTCTGGCCGCGTTCGTGCTGCTGGCGCTGGTGATGCTGCCCGCGGCCTGGATGGCCGGGCGCGTGGACAAGCTGCCGCTGCCCGCGCTGACCAGTGCGGGCCAGGACAACGCGCGCCAGGCGCTGGGGACCGCGCTGCGGCACGCGCCATTCATAGTGATGGCGCTGGCGTATTCAGTCTGCGGCATGCAACTGGTGTTCCTGACCACGCACCTGCCCTCATACCTGGATATCTGCGGCATGGACCCGATGCTCAGCGCCAAGGCGCTGGCCGTGATCGGCGGTTTCAACGTGCTGGGCAGCATCTTCTTCGGCTGGGCCGGCGGCCACTTCAACAAGCTGATGCTGCTGGGCGGCATCTATACCATCCGCTCGCTGGTGCTGACGTGGTACTTCTCGTCGGCGCCCACGCCGCAGAGCACGCTGATGTTCGCCGCGATGATGGGCTTCCTGTGGCTGGGCGTGGCGCCGCTGGTATCGGGTTGGATCGCCGAGACCTTCGGCCTGCGCTGGCAGGCGATGCTGGGCGGCGCGGCGTTCTTCAGCCACCAGATCGGCAGCTTTGTCGGCGCCTTTGGCGGCGGCCTGGTCTATGACGCGTTGGGCTCGTATAAGGTGGCATGGCAGGCCGGCGTGGCGATGGGACTGGCGGCCGGGCTGGCGCAGATCGCTTTTGCCGTGGCCACGCAGCGGCGGCCGCCGCTGGTGGCGACGTCCTGAGCGCGCGTTGCTGAGTCAGAATCGAGGGTTTCCACGTGGTAGCCCTTTTCTTATTCCGCCAGCACATTGCCTTGGACCCGCTCCTAGACTAGTGCCCACGATCCGACGCATTCAGGGAAGCCGTTAAAAATCCTGGGAAGCCGGCGTAGAACGGCCGATCGTCTTCGTGACAATGAGACGGGAGCCGCCATGTAATGCACGATCGTTCTTGAATTCGGCGAAACGTCCTGATTGAGCAATTCGGCCGGGTTCAGCTCAGGACAATATCCGGGAGTCGAATCAGATGCCGACGCTGAGCGTTTTCGGCGACACAAACTGCTTTGCCGCAGCCGATCGATGAGCCGGATGCCCATGCTAGCACGCCACACGCGAACTGGTCGGCCGATCAGCGCCGCTAAGCCCACGCTCAGCCCCCCAAGCGCGAGATCGCCATGCTTAGCGGCATCAAGTCAGCGACGAAACGCCGCGCATCGCGGTATACATCATGGACAACTGTCTTGACGCGCGCCGCTAGATCCGCGTCAGGCTCGTACTTTGCCTCTCAAGGTCGCCGGCAACCTTCACGAGCAGAGGTCCAATCCGATCATGAATGGCGCTCTCAGGCATTTGTGCCGCGCTGCCACCGCAAGTCAGTAAGATCCGTCGCCCAAAATTCCTTAAAAATAATGGGACGGCCACCCCGTTAACGCCTTCCCGCCACGCGTTGACAGATGTGCAATAGCCGCGCGCACCATATTCGGCTTGCGCTTGCCGAACAATCTCTTCTAACTCTGTGCTGGACCGATTCCGATGCTTGACGAGGTGATCGATGATACGGCGGCGCTCTCCCACGCTACATGCTGCAAGGTAGGCTCGACCCATCGCCGTGGTGTCCAGCGTCATATGAGAGCCGATCAGCATTGGCTGAGAAAGTGTCTCGCTATGACCGACCACGTCCAGGATCAGCATGCTGTATTCTTCGCACGCAGCCACAGCCGCCTGGCTGCGCGACTCCTCCGCGAGCATGTGCAAGTACGGGGCTAGCATATTTCTCAGAACCATGCCGCCCGACAGCGCATAACTTAATGACAGTACCTTTGCACCCAAACGGTACGCGGAGTGTTGTGTGTCATACTCCAGATAGCCTAATTTCACTAATGTGTGGGTCAGTCTGGAGACCGTAGAGCGCGGCACTCCCGACGCCTTGGATAGCTCTGCATTCGAGAGGAGAGGCCGCTCAGCACGAAAGCTGGAGAGAAGCTCGAGCCCTCTTGACAAAGCGGTTACCATCTGACGATCCCGCTCTACGGGCTCCCGTGCGTCTGGCATTGTTAGCGTCTTCAGTTGATCAGTAAGCTGCCGACCAGGTCCCTCGCCTAACACTGACAGTCAGCCGACCTCATTCTAATCTGAGGCTGACTGATTTTATGAGATTACCCCAAACGCGAGATTCACGCTCAATCCTCTCGGAAAGTTGCGCCGGCGTTTCCGCCTTGAACTCATAGCCATCGTGCTTAAGCCTCGTACGCACTTCGGGATCATTCATCGTGTCGTTGACTGCCCGATTGAGCCGATCGACAATTGGCGCTGGAGTGCCCGCTGATGCAAATAGGCCGAACCAGGAAGTAACGTCGTAGCCGGTCACACCGCCTTCATGCATGGTGGGGATATCCGCAGTGAGAGGATTGCGCACGGGACTGGTGGACCCGAGGATTTTGATTCGCCCGCTCTGCACATTGGGGAGCGTGGTGGCGGGCATATCGAACATGACCGTCACATTCCCAGCGATCACATCCGTCATGGCCGCTGCATTGCCTCGATACGGCGCATGCAGCAGTTTCACACCCGCCTCATGTGCAAGCAGCTCGCCAGCAAGGTGGTTTGATGTCCCATTGCCGGCAGACCCAAACGAGACCTTGCCGGGGTGACTCCGCGCGAAGGCCAGCAGATCGCGAAGACTGTTGAACGGCTGATTTTTTGCGGTTGATAGGAGCATCGAATAACTTGCCACCGTCGCCACCGGTGCGAAGTCAGATGTCTTGTACGGCAACTTCTGATTCACGAACGGACTGATTACGAACGGCGCCCCGGTGGCAAAGAGCAGGGTATAGCCATCCGACGACGCTTTTGCGACGTATTCGACGCCGATGATGCTGCCAGCGCCTGGTCGGTTCTCTACCACTACCGGCTGCTTGAGGCGCTTCTGCAAGCCCTGGCCCAATAGTCTCGCCACTGCGTCAGTAGGACCGCCCGCAGCGTACGGCACGATCAATCGAACAGGCTTGTCGGGATAAGCAGGCGAAGCGGGGGCCGGATGTATCCAGAGGGCGGTGAGTCCTGCGACCAACGTAGCACAGCGGCGGACGGTGGGTGTCATTGTTGCTGTCTCCTAGTGTCTGATGGTAAGTTCTGATCTAATTCTTAGGCCAACCACCCCAATGCTTCGCTTAGAGATACCGGATCCTGGGAAAGCAGGCGTTGCTCCAGGAGATCGTCGTTGCCCGAGCTCAAGGTGGCTTCGTGCAGACGATGTCGCAATACCTGCCGACTGATCAGAAGGCGCCGAGCATCACCCGCGCTATCGCCCAGGCGTACGCCCTCGATCGCCATGATCGAAGCGCTAGCAGCGTGATACATCCGCGAGGACGCAGTCCGTACGTCAGCCTCCCCCTCGCGTGACTGGACACATTCGTCCATAAACTCGCTCGCCTGGCGCAGTTCCTTCAGCAAGAGCTGGGCGAAGCGGTCTGGCAATGCGGACAGCTCTGACATTGAGTTAGACAAGGCCTGGAGCAGAACTCGATGGGAGCCTTCCTTTCCTGCGGCGCGTTGCACTGCGTCCAAAGCGTTGATGTTACTGGTACCCTCCCAAAGAACGCCGAGATGAGCGTCTCTGACGAGGCGTTCGTTAACGAAGTCCTCGATGTAGCCATTGCCGCCGCGCACCTCCATTGACCCGGTGGCGACTTTGACATTGTCCCGACAGGCCCGGAACTTAAGCAGCGGGGTAAGGATACGTACCTGCAACTCGGCGTGTTGGTCTCCTCGCTCCGCCTGCTCAAGCAATCTAGCCGTGTAAGCGAACACGGACAGCGCCTGCTCTGTCGGAAGTACCAACTTCATTAGCTGTCGACGTTGCAACGGCATGTCGATCAGGCGGCGCCCGAATGCAACGCGATAGTGAGACACTGCTAATGCCTCGTTCAGACAACGCCGCATCATTGCTGCTGCCCTGACGCCGTGCGAGAGGCGCGAAAGATTGACCTGATCAAGCATTTGTTTCAGGCCTTGCCCGATGTCGCCGACGAGATATGCAAGGGCGCCGTCGAAGATCACTTCGCCACTTGGCATGGATCGCGTGCCCATCTTTTCCTTCAGGCGAGCAACCCGGTACCGATTTCTGGATCCATCGTCGAGATGCTTCGGCATGGCGAAAAGCGCCAGACCGCGAGAGCCGTCCGGAGCGCCTTCGGGTCGGGCCAAGAGGAGAACCACGTCTGCGTCGACCGCCGAACAAAACCATTTGTCCCCGTATAGGCGCCAGCTAGTGCCGTCCCATTGGGCCCGCAAACGATTGGTGCCAACATCCGATCCGCCAGTGCGTTCGGTCATGAACTGGGCACCACGGAGGTACTCCCCGTCCTTGGTGCTCGACATCCCCGGCAAAAAACGCTGCTTGAGTTCTTCGTCGCCGTAACGCTCGACCAGATATGCCGACGAATCGGTGACGCATATTGGGCACATCAGTCCGAATTCCGACTGGACAAATAGATACTGAAAGGCGTACTTGGAAAGTGCCGTGTGCTTGTCGGGCCAACCCAACACGCCAGGTGTCCGCGTCATGGTATGAATGCCAAAATCGCAGAACGCAATTCTTTCCATTTCGCTATAGGAAGGGTGATATTCAATCCAATCCTCATCCACCCCAAATCGGCTTCTCGTGCGCAGCAGCGGCCGGTTTCGCTCCTTGTCCGCCGCCATCGCAAGCTCGTTCAAACGCCCTCCTGCGACAGCGCCGAGACGGGTCAGATGGGGTTCGAGATGCTCACGGGCAGTGGCGGGAAGGTAGAGGCTCAACAGCCCCGAGAGGCTCGGGTCTATTTCATAGAAGTTCTGTCCCGCACAATCTGGCGCCACCAACTTCTCGGGAGAGCAGGACGCCAGATTCTCGAGGCCTGGGGTTTCGGTAAAAGCGACGCTCTTCATGTATTCCTCCTCGCGGAAAATAATGTGTGGGACCACTTTAGGTGTCTCACGACGTGAGGAGAATGACCGTTCCGCTCTGCGGACAGCCTCTTGCAATTCCTAAGCGTTGCTTTTTGGCATGTTGCATGGGGCGCGCAGGGACCGTGCTGCAGTATGTTTGCAGCCTCCACTAGCTTTGCGCATCAAGAGATCGTGCGCGACGCGGGAGGTCCAGGAAAGGGCGGGCCTTGTGTCGGAAGACTCAATCGACTGACAGGACGCTGGCGGTGCTGGACGGCTTATGCGGCGCACCAGCTTGGTCTCAGCCAGAGTCGAATCCCATCTGACTGGGTGCTGGCCCGTGTGCAGTACCGGTAGTGGCTTGAGCCCCAGCGGTAGGCGCTCGAGCGATCGACTGTTGTACCGAGCTTGTCCGGCCTTTCTTCGAGATACTGCGGCCAGCCCAGCAGTTGGGCGACGTATCAGCACACGTAGGTCAGCATTATTCCAACGGGTAGTGTAGACGCTTCAATACGGTCGCAATTTACGAGTTCATATCCGCCGCCCACACGCGCGGAGTTCAACACCAGTCCATTCCATCGGCGACCCTGTCGGTGGCGCCCGCCGAATCCACTGAAGAGGTGCGTTGACGGGTGGCAGCCCATCGGGCTACGCCTGGCGTTCCCGGGGGTAGCTACGCCCGGCCGGCCTCTGATGCCGCCAGAAAAGCTTTCACGTCATGGATCAAGGCCTGAGCCGGGTTCGAAAGCCGCGCATTCCAACGCCGGATCAGCGAGATGGGATGCGTCCGCCTTGCCGCCGGAAGCGGCTTCGACACCAGCCCCAGGTCTGAAACGAAGTCCTTGACATATCCGGGCAGGATGGTCACACCGAGTCCGGACTTCACCAGGCCAATGACGGACAGCACCGTGCCGGCTTCGATAACGGAGCGGTAAGACAACCCTTTCTCGGCATAGATCTGGTCCATGGTCCAGCGCGTGCTGAAGGAAGGATGCATCGAGACGTGCGGGAAGCCGGCCACCAACTCCCACGTCAACGCGCGTTTGCGCGCCAGCGCATGGCCTGCGGCACAGACCAGGTGCATCGTCTCGTCGTAGAGGTGTTCGATCTCAAGCCTGGGATGGCCGGCATCGATCGACACCAAGCCGAAGTCGGCCTTGCCATTGACGACATAGTCGATGGTCTCGTCGGTCGACAGTTCATGCAGGCCGATCCGGATACCCGGATGCGCCTTGTGGAAGTTGGTTACTGGCTGCCTGAGCAGGCCATAGCTCATCATCGGCGATGCTGCAACACGGACTTCGCCCTCCTCCAGATTGAGCAGGCTGCGCAAGCTGCGCTCCGCAGCGTCCATGGTACCGAGTACTTCGCACACGTAGCCATAGAGCTGGTCTGCCAGCTGCGTGGGCACGACCTTTCTGGTGGAACGCTCGAACAGCCGCTGCCCGACCTTGGCCTCCATTTCCTGGCAGACTTTGCTGACGGCAGACTGCGTCATGTGGACCGCCTGTGATGCCGCGCTAAAGCTGCGCAGCTCATAGACGACGCGGAAGACGCGAAACTCGCGAAGAGTCAGGTTCATGGCAAGGCGGCGGACAGTCGTCGAGAAATCTTACCTCACGTCCGCGCCGCCGCATTGCTGAGCATCACGCCTTCTTTTTCTTGCGCTCCAGAAACCTGGACATGTATTCGTCCGGCTCAGGACTGCCGTAGACGTCCCCAAACAAGGCAATGCTGTGCTTGAGTCCACGCTCGATTGCCGGATCTTCCCAGGCGCACAGGAGTGCCTTCTGTGCGCGCACCGCGGCCGGGCCGCACTCGAGGATCTCACCCACAGCATGCTCGACCGTCGCATCCAAGGACGCATTCGGCACGACCTCGTGCAGGAACCCCCATGCGTGGGCACGCTCGGCATTGATCGCGGCGCCGGTCAGGAGCAACCAGCGCGTATTGCCTTCGCCGATCAGGCGCGGCAACAGGTTTGCGTGAATGACCGAAGGAATGCCGATGCGCACCTCCGGCATGGCGAAATGCGCGTCCGTGTCGGCAATGCGGATGTCGCACGCCGCCGCGAACTCCATGCCCCCGCCCATGCACCAGCCCGACAGCCGGGCGATCGTCGGCACCGGGAAGTCGCGCACGGCCTCGCACAGGTCGTGCAGCCGGGTGATAAACGTCACGGCGGTATCAGGCACCAGCTTTGCCAGTTCCTTGATATTTGCGCCACCGATGAACGCCTTGTCGCCGGTGCCGCGCAGCACCAGGACACGCACGTCGGGATTGCGGGCGAGCGAGCGCAGCGCCCGCGTGAATTCGACAATCGTTTCGGAGTCGAGGATATTCAGCGTGGTGCCGTTCGCGATCTGCATTGTCGCCACGCCCTGCGCGCTGATGTCGAGCTTGAGGTGTTGAAGGTCTTGCATTTCAGGTTTCGGTAGAGAAATCGTGTTTGCCCAGCGCAGGTGCGGGGGGTGCGGCGTTGCCACTTGCCGCTGGCGAGCGGAAGCGCGGGGCGATCCGGCGCTGGCCGGCATCGCCGCCATCGCGCTCATCGAAGAAGCCGACCGCCCGCAGCTGGCTGTCGTCGAGCAAGTCTTCGACGCGGTTGACGCGGGCGCAGGGAATGTCCGCGGCCTCCAGCAATGCGACCCATTCCTCAGTAGAGCGCGTGGCCATGACGTCGTCCAGATAACCGTAGATAGCGTCATAGTTGTCGGCCCGATCCGCAGCAGTCTGGAACCGCGCATCGGCTTCGAACGTGGCAAGGTCGCCCACGGCCTCGAAGAATGAACGCCAGTGCTTGTCGTTATAGACCACCGCGGCGATATAGCCGTCGCGGGTCCGGTACGGCCTTCGGTACGGGGTAAGCAGGCGGCTATAGCCCATGGCGCCGGCCGCCGGCTCGAAGGATGCGCCGCCAAGATGGTCGGCCAGCACGAAGGCAGCCATGGTCTCGAACATCGACACGCGGATCGTTTCGCCCTGACCGGTTTGCCGCTGACCATAGAGCGCGGCAATGATGCCGTGTGCGGCGGTCAGGCCGGTGACGCGATCCGCGATCAATGTCGGGACATACATCGGTGCGCCGCCAGTCTGGCGCGCGAACAGCTCCGCCAGGCCGGTCTGCGCCTGGATGACGTCGTCATAGGCAGCGCGCCCGTGCAGCGGACCGCCCTCGGCATAGCCGGTCAGCTCGGCATAGATGATGGACGGGTTGACGCGGCGCACTTCCGCTTCGTCCAGCCCCAGACGCCGCATGGCTTGCGGGCGCACGTTGTGGACCAGCACATCGGCCGTGGGCAGCATTTCCCGCAGCACGGCGAGATCCGCCTCGCTCTTGAGGTCCAGCACCACCGACTGCTTACCCTGGTTGGCATGGAGAAACATCGACCCCATGCCCGGCGCGCGTTTATTGCCGGCGTGGCGCATGACATCGCCTTCGGGGGGTTCGACCTTGATCACCGTTGCGCCGTAGTCAGCCAGGATCTGCGTGCAGACCGGCCCCATGATGACCGACGTCAGGTCCAGGACGTGCACGCCGGCCAGCGGGCCCGCTTGCGTGATGGCAGTCTTGTTCATACCAGTTTCATTCATGCGGTTCATTGCTGCTCCACCCCGGCCTTGGCGGCGCGCGCCGTCCAGATACCGCGCTGGGCCAGCGCAAAGGCGGCGTGGTCACGCGCGCTGGAAGCACCAGCCACCATGCCGAGACTGGCAAGCTTGGCCACCACGGCCGGGCGGGCGACCGCCGCACTCACAGCCTTGTTCCATTGGTCGACGATCGCGGCAGGCGTGCCCGCAGGCGCGGCAAGGCCGACCCACACCACGAGGTCAAAATGCTTGTAGCCGGCCTCCGCCATCGTCGGCACGTCGGGTAGTTCCGGCAGGCGCCTTGGGCTGGTGATGGCCAGCGCGGCCAGCTTGCCACCGCGCACGAAACTCATGACGACCGAGGTATCGGCCAGCATGTAGTCAATCTGGCTGCTCAGCAGGTCAGTCACTGCAGGCGGCTGGCTCTTGTACGGAATGGCGTCAGACGGCGTGTTGGCCATTTGCGAGAAGGTTGCTGCGGCAATCTGTGCCGAGCCGCTTCCGTAGCCGTACCGCAAGCGATGGTTGCGTGCAAATGAGGCCATCTCCCCGGCGGTCTTGTACGACGCATCCGAACGCGTCACCAGCACCATCGGAATGGTGGCAACGCGCGAAATATGGACGAAGTCCTTGATCGGATCGTAGCCAGGGCGCTTGTACAGGGCCTCGATGCCAGAGTGCGTCGAGCTGCTGGTCAGCAGCAGCGTATAGCCGTCGGCCGGCGCCTTGGCCACGTAGCTCGAGCCGATGATGCCGTTGGCGCCCGGGCGGTTATCGATCACGACCGTGCCGATGCTCGTGCGCACTTCCTCGGCGATAATGCGCGCGGCAGTATCCGAAGCACTGCCCGCGGTGAACGGGACCACCAGCTTGATGGGGCGGCTGGGGTAGCTGTCGCCTTGCGACCATGCTGGTTGCACGAACGCGGCGGATGTAATGAGTGCCGCAAGCAGGGCCTTCATGAGGGGTCTCCAATAACGTGTCCTGGTGCGAACATGTTGAGACCGCCAACTCATTCCGACAAACGAATTTTTTTCATAGATTCAGCATCAAACGGAATATATAGCGTAGACGCCCTTGTCCTCCAGGTTTGCGAGCGCCGCGCGACACCGTCATTTGACGCTTTGGTCCAGGCACGCAACCAACTCGAGCAGAAACTGCCGCGCAGCAAGCGTTGGCCGCGCCAGCCGGCGCTGGATCAGGGAAATCTGGTGGACATCGTCCGGCAGGTCGGCAATCCGTATCGTGCGCATTCCCCACTCCTCCGCAATGTTCGCTACATAGCCCGGAGCGATGAGCACGCCTGCGCCGCGGCGCACCAGGCCAAGCGCGGAGGTGAGCGTGCCCACTTCGATACCGCTGGGCAAGCTGACACCCTTGTCGGCAACCAACTGGTCAAGCGTGCGCCGCACACTGTAGAAACGTCGCAGGCTGATGTGGTCGCACTCGGACAGGTCTGCCAGCGACAGCGACTGCCGTCCGGCCAGCGGGTCACGGGGATTCACCACGACCCGCATGCCGTCCCGGTAGATCGGTGTCGCCGACACCCCGTGCGACTCCGCATCGATCGCCCCCAGTCCGAAGTCCACGGTCCCGGCGCGCACGCTTTCCACGGTTTCGTCGGTCGAGAGCTCGTGCAGCTCAAACCGGATGCCGGGAAACCTGGCGCGGTAGTCGGAGATCGGGCCTGAAAGCAAGCCATAGACCATCAGCGGCGAGGCGGCGATGCTGACCTTGCCACGCTTCATGGCGATGAGTTCCTCGACGCTGCGCGTAGCGGCCTGCATGGTGGCGATGACGTCGACGGCAAAGGCATGGAATTCCTTGGCGGCGTCGTTGGGCTCGACGCGCCGCGTGGTCCGGTCGAACAGGTCGAACCCGAGTTGTGCCTCCAGTTCCGCGATTACCTTGCTCGCCGCCGATTGCGTGATGTGCTGGCGGGCGGCGGCAGCGGTAATGCTGCGGGTCTCGAACACCTCCAGGAATAGGCGCAACTGGCGTAGGGTGATATTCATTCCAATTTGGACTTGAATCATGCGAAGAAGTCGATTGTGTCATGAATAGGTCGAAAACTACTATTAGGCACCGACTGAGAAGGACGCCATGAAACGGGACCCCGACGCGCCGCATCCTCGATCCCTCAATAGGTGTTGTTGTCATCACTTTTGAGGCGGTCGTACCGAACCTGCTAACCGCGGCGGGCCTTGCCGAGACAGTGCAGGAGCCGTGTTCTGGAGCTGGCAAGGTCGACATAAGTCCTTATGCATGGAGATGTTTGCCAAGCACGGGGATGACATCGTGCCTGAATGCGCTCAGCCCAGACACCAGAAACAAAATTCATTGAGGAGACAGCATGAACCCCAAGGCGTTTGCCATGCCCTTCGCGTTGTTGCTTTGCTCCGCCGCGCATGCGGCGGACAACTATCCGTCTAGGCCAGTCACGCTTGTCGTGGCCTACGCCGCGGGAGGCATGACGGATATCCTGACGCGCCGCGTCGCCGCGGACCTGCAAGCGGCAACTGGACAGCCGTTCGTGGTGGATAACAAGCCCGGCGCCACCGGCCAGATTGCCACCGAGTACGTGGCGCGGCGACCGGCCGATGGCTACACGATCCTGGTGGGCGCGACCAGCCATGTCATTAACCCGGCGCTGAAGAAATCGCTTCCCTACGACGCACGCAAGGCGTTCGATCCAGTCGCGCTGCTGGCCATCAGCCCCAACTTCCTCTTGGTCAACGCCGGCCTGCCTGTCAAGACGTTCGCCGACCTGAAGGCGTATGCAAAGACCCATCAGAGCATTCCCTTCGGGACTGCCGGCATCGGTGGCGCGCCGCACATCATTGGTGAGCTCCTGCGCGAACAGAGCGGGCTGCAGCTGGTGCACGTGGCATACAAGGGCGCCGGCCCCGCCATGGGCGACCTGGTGTCCGGGCAGGTCCCGTTCGGCGTCGCCGAGTCCGTTACCGCGAACGCCTATCTCAAATCCGGCAAGATCGTGCCACTCACCATCGCTTCTGCGCAGCGCAGCAAGCAATACCCCTCGGTGCCGACGCTCAATGAGCTGGGCTACAAAGGCTTCGACCTGACCACGTGGGTGGGCGCCTACGCACCCGCTGGTACGCCGCCGCAGGTGCTGGAGGTCCTCAACAAAGGCATCCGCAAGGCCATCGCCAAGAAGGACACCGCCGACTACATCCGATCCACCGGCTCCGAGCCGGGCGACATGGACCTGAAGACCTACCGTGCCTTTGTCTCGGCCGAAATGGACAAGTGGAAGGGTGTCGTGCAGCAGGCAGGGGTGAAAGATGAATAACGCAGCCGCACGGCACGGGGCGCAGCCGGAATCGCCGGAGAAGGCCTTCCTCGATGCGCTGCGCGGCGGGACAGCCAAGGTACAGCAGTGCGATGGCTGCGGCCATCGGTTCTTCTTCCCGCGCACGCATTGCCCGCACTGCCGCAGCGACCGCTACACCTGGGTAGCGATGGGCAGTGCCGGCACCATCTATTCGTACTCGGAGATCCCGGCCCAGGGCGAACGGCCCGGGCGCAATGTGATCCTGGTCGACATGGAAGACGGCTTCCGCATGATGTCGACCTGCCCGGCCTGCGGCCCCGGAGCGCTGCGGATCGGCATGCCGGTGCGCGCTGCCGTGGACAGCACGACCGAGCCACCGCGAATCGTCTTTGAGGAGGTCGGCCAATGATCGAATGGGACAAATCCATGCGGGGCAGCATCGCCATCGTCGGCAGCGCAACTGCCGGCATCGGCGATGCCGGCGGCCAGTCCGACCTTGAGATCACCTCCAGGGCAGTCCACGCGGCGGTGGCCGATGCGGGCCTTGCAATGTCAGACATTGACGGCCTGATGACAGCCGGCCTTTCCTCGTCGATGTGGGTGGTCAAGCTGGCTGAGTACCTTGGCATCCGGCCGGCGTTCTCCGACAGCACACAGATTGGCGGGGCATCGTTCGTCGCGCACTTGCTGGTGGCTGCCGCGGCTATCCGTGCGGGCCTATGCCGCAACGTCGTGATTGCGTATGGCGCCACACCGCGGGGCGGCAGCAGTGTCTCGGCCACCTCGCCGGCAAGGGCCAAGCTCGACCCCTTCCCTTACGAGGATCCGTTCGAGCCCTTCAATCCGCCGACAAGCTATGCGCTGGCCGCCATGCGGCACATGCATGAGTACGGCACCACGCGCGAGCAGCTCGCCGAAGTTGCGGTGTCGGCCCGCAAGTGGGCGCAGCTAAATCCCGAAGCATTTCGCCGCGAGCCGCTCTCGATCGACGATGTGTTGCAGGCCAAAATGGTGTCGTCGCCGTTCACCGTGCGCGATTGCTGCCTCGTCACCGACGGCGCGGGCGCCATTGTCGTCACCGGTTCGGACCGTACGGCCGATCTTCGGCAACCGGCCGTCTATGTACTGGGAACCGCGGTAGCCCACCATCACCGTCAGATCTCCTGCATGCAGGACCTCACCGTGACGGCGGCGCGTGAGTCGGGCGCACTGGCGCTGCGTCGTGCAGGTTCGAAGGTCGGACAAATCGACCTGCTTCAGCTCTATGACGCCTTCACCATCAACCCGATCTTGTTCCTGGAGGACCTGGGTTTTTGCGCCAAGGGCGAGGGCGGCAGCTTTGTGCAGGGCGGCCGGATCGCCCCGGGCGGCGCACTTCCGGTCAACACCAATGGGGGCGGCCTGTCGTGCGTGCATCCTGGCATGTACAGCATTTTTGCCTTGGTCGAGGCCGTACGGCAGTTGCGCGGCGAATGCGGGGAACGTCAGCTGTCCGGTGCCATGACGGCGCTCGTGCATGGAAACGGCGGCGTGCTGAGCGCGCAGGCCACAACAGTACTCTCAAGGGAAAGGTAAAGCGATGTTGAACGGAAAGGTTGTAGTCGTAACGGGTGCGGGCAACGGTATCGGGCGCGCAGCGGCCATTGAACTTGCACGGCAAGGCGCCAGCGTGGTGGTCAATGACCTGAGCGTTTCGCTGGATGGCCGCGACTCGGGCGAGAACGCCGCGAACCAGGTGGTGGAAGAAATCCGCAGTGCCGGCGGCAAGGCCGTGGCGAGCGGCGACTCGGTCGCCGAAGCGAGCGGTGCCGCCCGCATCATCGAGGCCGCGCTGGACAGCTTCGGCAGGATTGACGCCGTGGTCAACAACGCCGGCATTGTGCGCGACAAGATGTTCTACAAGCTGACGCCGGAGGACTTCGATTCCGTCGTCAAGGTGCATCTCTATGGCACCTTCAATGTCAGCCGCGCTGCCGCGGACCACTTCCGCGCACAAGGTAGCGGCAGCCTGATCCACATGACATCGAACTCCGCTGTCATCGGCAACCGCGGCCAGGCGAACTATTGTGCCGCCAAGCTCGGCATCGTGGGCCTGTCAAAGGCGATCGCGCTGGACATGCAGCGCTTCAACGTGCGCTCCAACTGCATTGCACCGCTGGCCTGGAGCCGCATGACCGAGACCATTCCCGCCAAGACGCCGGAGCAGGCACTCCATATCGAGAAGATCCGGCGTATGGGTCCGGAGACGATCGCCCCGCTGATCTCCTACCTGGTGTCCGATGACTCCGCCGCCGTATCCGGCCAGGTGTTCGCGATCCGGCTCAATGAGATCTTCCTGATGAGCCAGTCCCGGCCGGCCAAGTCCGTGCACCGTTCCGAGGGCTGGACGCCGCAGACGATCGCCACGCACGGTATGCCGGCGCTGCGGCAATCGTTCATGCCGCTGGACACCTCCGCGGAAGTCTTCGCGTGGGATCCGGTGTAAGGAGCGCGCATGGCCCTCAACTATCGCCAGCTCAAGGCGATCACCTTCGACGCCCTGCGGCACCGGTACGACGCCGACGATTGCATCCTCTATGCGCTCGGCGTGGGCGCCGGCCTGTGCGATCCGGCCGGCAGTTTGGGTGACGAAGTCGAGTACCTGTACGAAGAGAAGCTTCAGGCATTACCGTCCATGGTGTCGGTCATTGCCTATCCGGGATTCTGGATGCGTGAGCCCGAACACGGCATCGACTGGCGCAAGGTCGTGCATGGCGAGCAGCGTATTACCCTGCATCGCCCCCTCGCCACCACGGCAAGCGTTTACAGCCGCAGCCGCGTGACACGCGTGACTGACAAAGGCACGCGCAGCGGTGCCGTGGTCGTGACCGAGCGGACGATCTTCGACGAGGCAACGCACCAGCAGATCGCCCGGATCGAGCAGGTCAATGTCTGTCGCGGCGACGGTGGCTATTCGGGCGGCAACAGTGCGCTTTCCGATCCGCCGCTGCCGCCCATTCCGAGACCGCCGGAACGCATTGCCGACGATACGGTGATCGTCCCCACCAGCAGGAGTCAGGCCGCCATCTACCGCCTGACCGGCGACCGTAATCCGCTGCATATCGACCCGGAAAGCGCCCGCCGTGCCGGCCTTCCTGCACCAATCCTGCACGGTGCAGCACTGGCAGGACTGGTGTCGCGCGCATCGATGCAACGCCCGCAACCGGATGATGCGTTTCTCGCCCGACTCGATATCCGCTTCTCGGGCGTAGCCTATCCGGGAGAGTCTGTCACCGTGGAACGATGGCATGAAGCCGGGGCAGTCGCGTTCCGGTGCTGCGAATCTGCAACCGGCCGCGAGCTTGCGTTTGGTCTCGCCCGCTGGAAGCCTCTAGGGACTGAGTATGCAGAATAAGGTCATGACATCCACTGCGGAAGCGGTGGCCGATATTCCCTCGGGCGCCACCATTCTCGTCGGCGGTTTCGGTGGCTCCGGGGTGCCTACGGAGCTGCTAGCCGCACTGCTTGAGACCACGACAGCCCGGGATCTCACACTCGTCAATAACAATGCTGGCAGCGGCGACGCCAACTTCCTCGGGCTGGTGGCCGCAGGCCGCGTCAGCAAGATCGTTTGCTCGTACCCGCGCACGCCTGGCTCGGAGGTCATCCGGGAGCAGATCGCAAAGGGGGGCCTGGTAGTGGAAGTCATGCCTCAGGGCACGCTCGTCGAACGCATGCGTGCGGCGGGCGCCGGACTCGGTCCGTTCTTCACCCCGGCCGGCTACGGCATGCCCTTTGCCCGCGGCAAGGAAGTGCGCGAGATCGATGGGCGGGGCTACGTGCTGGAGCAACCGTTGCCGGCCGACTACGCCTTGGTCCGGGCATCGCATGCCGATCAACTCGGCAATCTCGTGTACCGCCATGCGCAGCGCAACTTCGGCCCGGTGATGTGCACCGCCGCCGCCATCACCATTGCCGAAGCCGATGAAGTCGTCGAGACCGGCTCGCTCGATCCGAGCCATGTCGTGACGCCGAGCATCTTCGTCGCTCGCGTCGTCCGGAGGACATCATGCAACGCCTGACTCGACAGCAGATCGCCCGCCTGGTGGCACAAGACTTGCCCCGGTACGCCGTCGTCAATCTCGGCATTGGTATGCCGACGCTTGTCACCGACCACATCCCGCCCGCGCTGGACATCCAGTTGCATAGCGAGAACGGCATCCTTGGCATGAGCAGGCTTGACCCTGCACAGCCCCCCGATCCGGACCTGATCAATGCCAGCAAGGAACCGATCTCCCTGACGTCCGGCGCCTCCATTTCTGACCACGCGTTGTCCTTCGCGATGATGCGCGGCGGACACCTGGACATTACCGTGCTGGGTGCGTTCGAGGTGGCAGCCAACGGCGACCTGGCCAACTGGTCGCTCGGAGAGGACGACCCGCTGCCCTCCGTGGGTGGCGCGATGGACCTTGCGGTGGGAACGCGCACAGTGTGGGTGATGATGGAAGCGCTGACCCGCGACCACGCATCGCGGCTCGTGCCGCAATGCCGGCTCCCCCTCACGGCTCAACACGTGGTCAGCCGCGTCTACACGGACATCGGCATATTCGACATTGCAGACGGGCACTTCGTGCCCAAGGCGCTGATCGCCGGGCTGTCGCCCGGTTCGCTGACGGAATGGATTGCAGGGCCGATCGCGTGGGATGCGCCGCCTGCCACGCTGGCGCCCCAGGTTCTTGGCGCCTGATCAGGCACTGCGGCCAATCCTCCAATCGGATACCCTTCTCATGACCCATTGCATCTCCGAGCCAGACCTTCTCAAGGAGGCAGCCGAATGGTTGCTTCCGACGCTCTCTTCCTTTCGCCAGGAATTTCCGGCGCATACCAATCCCAGCCAGGCATGCCGCGTACGCTGGAATGCTCTGCTGTGCCAGGCCGACCTGGTGGCATTGACCTGGCCACGCGAGTACGGCGGACGCGCCCGCCCTACCGCGGACCTGATCGCCTTCCATGAACTCTGCGCGAGCCACGGCGCGCCGCAGCCGATCAACAGCATTGCCCATTCGATCCTGGCGCCGACCCTGCTTCAGTTCGGCACCGACGCGCAGAAAGCGCGCTTTCTGCCGGGGATCCGCGATGGCAGCGAGATCTGGTGCCAAGGCTATTCCGAGCCTGGCTCGGGCTCCGACCTGGCTTCGGTCAGGACGCGCGGCACTCAGACCCCGGCAGGCTGGGTGGTGAAAGGCCACAAAATCTGGACGACCCAGGCCCATCTTGCTCGTTGGTGCTTCGCGCTGGTCAGGACCGACCCCGACAGTACCGGGCATCGGGGCCTGAGTTTCATGCTGATCGACATGCAGGCACCAGGCGTTCGTGTCTCACCCATTCGACAGCTGACCGGCGAAGCCGATTACAACGAGGTCTTCTTCGAGAATGTTCCGGTGACAGCGGAAAACATCGTCGGCGAGGTAGGCCAAGGCTGGCGGATCGCCATGGCGGCAGCTGAGTATGAGCGTGGCATCTACTTTTTGCCACGAGTCGTGCAGCTTGAGCATGAATTTGAACGCGCCGAAGCGCTGTTTGACCGCGCCGTCCTCGAGACGAACGAGGCCCACAGCTATGCGCACCGCCTGCAAGAAGCACGGGACCGCTGCCAGGTCATCCGCTGGCGCGTGGAACAGGTGGTAAGCCGTGTCGCAGCCGGCAGCACACCGGGCATCGACGGGGCCATCCTCAAACTGCTATGGAGTGAGACTCGGCAGATGGTGGTGGAGTTGCAGCTTGAACTGCTGGGTGAGCGTGCAGTACTGGGACCCGAAGCTGAGGGCGAATACGCGGCAGACGCATCGACCGTTCGCGAATTCCTCTGGTCGCGCGCGGAAACGATCGTCGCCGGCACCTCCGAAATCCAGAGAAACATCATCGCAGAGCGCCTGTTGGGCCTGCCAAAGGACAAGAGCACCGATGGAAATTGAAACCGACGACATGCTGGTGTCGATGTTCGAACGCCTGATCCGCGAGCAGCACCCCGTGAGCTATGCGCGCGCCCGGCATACCTTTGATGAGCAAGAACACGCGGCAATTTGGGCCCAACTGACCGAAGGCGGATGGCTGGAAATTGGCCACGCCGACATCGGCGCAGGCCATGGCGCCGAAACCCTCGGATTCGGCGAGGCCATCGGCAGATCACTGCTGACGCTGCCGCTTGGCTTTTGCGCCTATGTGCTGCGACAGCTCGGTGAAGCCATGCCGGAACTGATCGCATCGGGTACCGTGCTGGACCTGGACGCGCCTGCGTCCGGACGCATCGATGCCGGCGGGAACGCTGATCGATTCATCGACTACCATGGGCCAGGCGTCCAGTACTATCGGCTTGCTCCCAGCAATCCGAAATGGGACACCTGGGTGATGCAGCGCTACGCCGGCGATGATGTCTCCGTGGTCGATGGGCTCGATGGATGCGTTGCGCTTGGCACACTTCCGGACCAGCCAGCGGTCGCCGAATGTGTTTTCACTCTGCCACGCCAGCAGGTCGTCGCCATCCTGCGCCGCTATCTGGCGCTCGAGCTGGCCGACATGCTGGGTGCAGCCTCGGCGTCCCTGGACATGGCCATTGCATATGCGAAAGAACGCAGGCAATTTGGACGACTGATTGGCCAGTACCAGGCCGTCAAGCACCCGCTTGCGAATGCCTGGGTCGCTCTCGACAACGGGCGCTATGCCATTCGCCAGCTTCTAGGTACTGCGACGGCACACGACGGTGGGTCAGGTAGCGGCATCGAGCAGACCGCGAACCGCTTGGTCACGGCTGCCGCCACGCAAGCCACCAAGCTGGCGATCCAGGTGCATGGTGGTGTCGGCTTTGCGTGGGAGCACGACGCGCATTTGTTCCTGAAACGGGTTTACCCACTCGCGGTACGGACACGACAGCTGTCGGGGATGATCGGCGGCGCGAACAAGGCGATAGCGGCAGAGCGCTAGCTAGTCCGTCGCATGGCGCAGGTTCCTGCGCCATGCGAGCCCGCACCGATCCGGACTCAGGCGGCCATGCTCAGGACAAAATCTGGTCGACTCGCTTCAGTCCACGCACCATCACCTGACGCATGCGTCCGACCGTCTTGACCCAGCCAAAACCTTGTTCGATCAGCTTGCTGTCGGGCATCGTTAAGCATGATCTTGACAGCCTCGGCTCGACGTGTCCGTCAGCAGTACTCACCAGGGCGGATAGCGGAACTGGCACGCTACCGCCGCGCCAACGAATTGCCGC
>NZ_SMNY01000189.1:0-457 GCF_004353535.1 Cupriavidus sp. L7L | reverse complement strand
TCCACCAACAGGCTCGAAAAAAGTGCTGCATTGTTACCATATCCGTCAATAAATGGGTAAAGCCTTCCCAACACGGCCGTTCCTGGCGGAGCGGCCGATGTGGTGGAATCTGTGAATGAGTGGTTAGCTGGTGTGGGGGTACCCCATCCCCAAGTCGACGACACTGGCCTGTGCGACCCGGTCCACGACCTCGGTGAAGGTTTCCTGGTGCGGCGGCACGAACGTGATAGGTCTCGCCGCTGGGTCCGTCTCGGTATTCATTGCCTGCACGAACTGGAGCACCATGCGCTGCACGATCTCGCTCTCGGTGGGCGGCGGGAATGCGGAAGGCATATGGGAATCGGTCGACGCCTCGTGGACGGCGGTGAGCTGCGCGACCGCATCCGCGGCGAATGCGTGGTCAGCCTGCAATTCTGGGACCACTCCGGCCCGCAATTCTTCGGTGTAGAGCGCGAAG
>NZ_SMNY01000188.1:0-522 GCF_004353535.1 Cupriavidus sp. L7L | reverse complement strand
TTCCAGAGGCTTGTGTCTCAAGCCTAGCGTTCACACTTATCGGTTTGTTTGCTGTTACAGCCAAGGGTCTGTAGCTCAGGTGGTTAGAGCACCGTCTTGATAAGGCGGGGGTCGTAGGTTCAAGTCCTACCAGACCCACCAAGTTATCCGAGGGGGGATTAGCTCAGCTGGGAGAGCACCTGCTTTGCAAGCAGGGGGTCGTCGGTTCGATCCCGTCATCCTCCACCATCACCTGGTACCTTGGATTGGTTGTCAAATGAAAGCGCATCGCGACGATGAGGTTGCGAGTGTTTTCATTTGGCATTGCCAAGCGACGAAAGTCGGCTGTTCTTTAACAATATGGGATGTAGTAAAGGTGTCGCGCGAGCGTTGATGAGACGCTGCAGTAGCAAACGCGATACCGGGTTGTGATTGTATCAACCAAAATGTATTTAAAGTGATCGAAAGATGACTTGGAATACGGCACAAATGCGAGAACTCAACCTGTAGTGAGCGGTGTCATGAGCGCAAGCTTGAGACACA
>NZ_SMNY01000187.1:0-693 GCF_004353535.1 Cupriavidus sp. L7L | reverse complement strand
CCGCGCTCCAGCCGATTCCCATCGGCCACAAGGTCGCGCTGCGCGACATGGACGTGAAGGAGACGGTCTACAAGTACGGCATCGATATCGGCAAGGTTGTCGCGCCGATCAAGGCTGGTGAACACGCTCACGTTCACAACATCAAGACCAAGCGCTGGTAAGCCGCACCACCGCACCCCTCCGAACCCATTTTTTCATCAAAGCATCCGAGGACCACGTCATGTCCGTTATTGACCAAAACTCTACTTTCTGGGGCTACCGCCGCGACAACGGTCGCGTGGGCGTTCGCAACCACGTCATCATCCTCCCGTTGGATGACCTGTCCAACGCAGCCGCCGAAGCTGTCGCTGTAGCCATCAAAGGCACGATGGCCATCCCTCATCCATATGGGCGCCTGCAGTTCGGTCCGGACCTCGACCTGCACTTCCGTACCCTGATTGGCGCGGGCAGCAACCCGAACGTTGCGGCAGTAGTAGTGATCGGTATCGAAGACGGCTGGACGAAGAAGGTCGTTGATGGCATCGCCAAGACCGGCAAGCCGGTGGTCGGCTTTGGCATCGAGGGCCACGGCGACCATGAGACCATCATGCGGGCGTCGAAGGCAGCGAAGGAATTCGTGCAGTACGCCACTGCACTGCAACGCGTCGAGTGCCCGATCAGCGAACTGTGGGTGTCGACCAAGTGCGGCGAGTC
>NZ_SMNY01000186.1:0-2018 GCF_004353535.1 Cupriavidus sp. L7L | reverse complement strand
ATGCGCCAGCGTCATTGAGGTCATACCGTGAAGAAGAATCCCAAGAAGATTGCTGGCCCAGCCAAGAAGAAGCCCCGAGGGGTTCTGGCGAAACTCAAGAGCCGTCTCGCCCGGTTGCAGGATGAGTTGGCAACCCCGAAGTCGAACCAGGCGCGACTACTCTCCGAGATCCGTCTTGTGGAAGAGAAGATTAAGATTGAGCGCTTCCACCGAATCTCGAAGCTAAACTCGGTAAGTACGCGCGAGATTTTGTGTGGCTCGCCTGGCTTGGGCAAGAAGGCCTGACGACGCTTGCCGCGCAACTGTCGACGGCGCCTTCTGCGAGACCCTGTCCTAACGCTATCGAACGACGGGGTTGAGGCTCGCCAGTGCAACAGCTTTCAAGCTGACCGCGAGTCACTGAGTGCTCCGATACCGTTTGTCATTCACCCAGCGGTATCGGTTAGGATCTTCTGTCAGCAGGAAAGCCTTCATGGCTTCGCGCTTTGCTTTGTCCCCTCGTAGGAAGATGCCTCGCAGTTCTGAGTCAATGGTTCGCGCGCTAGCGCCGCGCTCCTCAGCCTGGGCATACCAGTTACGAGCTTCGCCAAAGTTACCCATTTCCATATGCACGGCGCCGAGCAGCGTGCATGGGCGGAAGTCCCGCGGCTGGAGCGCATGTCCCTGCTTGCCCAACTGGCAAGCGTCGTTCAGCCGGCCCATGTCACGCATGACGCCGCCGCGCGTGGTGCACATGGCCGCCTTCGTCTTGGGGTCTTTGAGACGGTTGGCCGGCACGCTGTCGAGCAATTCGAGCGCCGCATCCGTCTGATTGCATTTACGATAGTGGCCGCTGGCATTGACCGCGTTCCACGGGTCTTGGGTGCGACGGTACTCGTCAGCGAAGAACTCGGCCTCGCGCAGGTGGTAGGCAAACTGCAACTCTTCCGTGAAGTGCTCCCTTGCCGCGGTCGTGAGCCAGATAAAGTCATCGACGGTCAGGCGATTGCCAGAGTCGATACGCTTGAGGACGTCCATCATCCGTGCGAACAGAGGCTGATCAATGAAGTCCATCCCGTACTTTCTGCGTAGGGCTTGGTTCTTCATCTTAGCTATGTATTTGGGATCGCTCTCGCGGACTTTGCGGGCGAGTTCCGCTGCCTCGCACTCGCGCTTGTATTTCGCCTCCCACTCCGCCTCTCGAGCCACAAGTTCGGCTTCCTTAGTCCGGCGTTCTGTTTCGGCGGCTTGTACCCGGGCCTGCAGCTCGAGGCTGGAGGCCGCAATGAAGGCCTCATGGGTGATCTGCCCGGTCGCCAACCGGTGCAATCCGATGAGGTTCTGCTCCTGCAGGAACTTCAGGGACAGTTCCGTGAGCGGTCGCCCATGATGCATGCTGTTAAGGATATTGCTGAGGCGGGTTGCCGGGATGGTCGCGCCGGCGATGTCGCTCACGCAGAAATGACGGGCGATGTCGAAGAGGGTCGAAATGCTCATGTGGTGGTTGACACCTCCGTGGGGTTCCGAGAAGGCGCTTGTGACTTCGAGTCATGCTCTCTGCCGGGCAGAGGCCTTGCCTACCCCACTTCGGTGGGGTTCGCTCTTGAACTTGTTCGCTACGCTCTTGCTGCTAGACATGCCCGCAAGCCAATAGAATCTCTGCACTAGCAAAAACATCTGGCGCATGGAATCCGAACCGACTCGACCCTCTGCGTTACAAGACAATCTGGAGTACCCACCCGAACTCCTCCTGCATCGCGGCGACATGCTGGTATGGGCGCTTGATGCAAGCGGCAGGCTTCGCTACGTCGACCACGTCCCTAATGGCAAAGCGTGCGGCTGTTTCTGCCCGGCATGCAGAGAACCATTGATAGCTCGGCATGGGGAGATCCTGGCTCACTCCTTTGCCCATGATTCCGGCGCTGAGTGCCGGTGGGCACATGAGGCGATCCTTCATCACGTCGCCAAATACCTCATCGCTAGAGGGGGCGTGTTTGTGGTGCCTCCACGCCACGTAGTCGTGCGTCGCGAAGGCCCCA
>NZ_SMNY01000185.1:0-2169 GCF_004353535.1 Cupriavidus sp. L7L | reverse complement strand
CAATACGGGACTCCAGTCCCTGTCTTTGGCCATGCGTTACATTCCGATCCGCGACCAGCACCTCACTATCCTCGCCCGCAACCGCGATGCCTGGCGGACTCGGGCGGAACAGCGCTTTGACGTCGAAAGTCTCATTCGGGCATGCGTTCCGGACGCCGCCACCTGCGATCCAAGCATTGTGGCCGACGCAATCCGGGAGTGGTTCGATAGTTTCGACGACGGAATTCCGGCATGGCGGCTGCAGTCGCAAGCACGATAAGAAGCCGGCCAGGCTGGTCCGGCGGCGAGGCTCGGCGTGCAAGTGAGGACCGTTGTCGGCCATGAGCGGGCACTGGGCAGTCCCTCGTGTCACCGCTTCGCGCCGGAGGGGGTCATCCGCGCACCTCGCAGGCGTCGCTGACTCACTGCTTAGTCCGCTCATCGGCGTGCCCCGGGTCTTACGACTAGGTCGCAAATTCGATTGCCGAGAGCCAGAAGGTAGTTGGATATGTCCGTCGCTTCCGCGCGCGTGATCTCCTGCTTTTGGCCGGTCACGGGATCGAGATCTGCCTCATGCACGATGGCGCCTCTACGCGTAACGATCAGCTTCTGCGTGCGCTTGGCTTCCTCGTCGGTCATTCCGAGGCCAAGAGCAATCTGCTGCCACTTCTGGTTGTCGTTCCAGATATAGCTCAGCGAAGTCAACTCAGCGATGCGGCGAAGGCCGTCTGCGGCCAGTACAATCGGGCCTATACATAGCAACTTTGCATGGGATTGCGCGACGGACGAGCTGCTTAAGTGATAGTCAGCCCTATCTGTCCTCCATCCTCTGGACCCGTGGTGCAGACGTTAAGAAAGACAAATCGGTGTGAGCTGACGCTATGAAGATGGTCATTGATGCGAACTACTTTGAGCATGAAGATCTCCGCACCTACCTTCGATTCAGCCGCGAGAACATTGCGGTATTGATTGACTACGCTGGCATGGAAATGCGCAAGGGTGACGCGCTTCGAAACGTATCGCGCTCGCTCTCTATCCTTTGTCATTTTCCCAGGCAGGTGCTGGTACTGAAAGGAACGCGTGAAGTCGCCGGGCTTCGTATGGCCACGCAGGGGTTAGATAAGCGCCTGATCGACAAGACACAGACGCGGGACTTTGCCCACTTCTGCGCGCAGACCCACCGGGCAGTCAACGGGGATAAGTGGCTCCTGGCGGAGTTGGACGACAGTGCCCGGACCGCCAAAGACCATTTTGACGCTATGCAGAAAAGCATGGGGCAGATGGAGGTTGTCGTCGCTGGCTACGCGACACGCTTCACGCAGGCAGAACTTGCCGAGTTGCGAAGCAGCCGCGCATACGGTCCTGAACTAGATGCCAAGATTGCGGAGCACATATTTGAGCTATGGGACAGTGTTCGTCACTCTCATCCGGACGTGAAGCGCGCCCGCAACGTTGAAGAAGCGGTGAACAACATCGTTTTTCGCTATACGGCTGCGGGCTACGTATGGCTACTAGAGAAGCTGCGCAGCGGCGTGAGCATCGAGAACGTGCTATCGGCCAAAAAGGTCACCAGTGACTTCATCGATATCGTGTACGTAGCCTACGCGACCTACTTCGACGGAATTCTTTCGAAGGAGTCCCGCGTGCAACGCAACTATGAGCAAACGCTAGCCATGCTGAAGAAGAACGTGCCCAACGCATACTTCTCGCGTCGCTAAGTCACTGCTGACATGTTAGATGTGGGGGGGGGACTATTTGCCGGTAGGCTGATGCCGTGCAAGCAGCGATTTACCCCACACTTCGTCCAGGCCCTCGACATTCAGTACCTTTACGTCGCCGGTTGCCTCAAACACACGTTCGTACTCCTGTGGTGCCGACAGTTCACCTCCGAGTACGCGAAGACGCAGCCTCAGCTTCCCCGGCCCGAGGGGAATGATGGCGACGGTGTCGGAGGATCGACCTTCTTCGCCAGGCAAAAGCGAGCCGAAGCGTACGTGACAGATGGGTGAAAGGCCGCTATTGTCCACGACCAGTTGCGCATTCCGCCGATCTAAGAGTTCAGGTAAGCTATGAACTCCGCGGAGAGAACTCCATTGGCTCTCTGGTTCATCTGGCAGGTCGGCCCCAGATATCATCTGGAAATCTTGCCCGTCGAGCGGCTCCACCGAGACCTCAAGCTTCGCGTTCGAT
>NZ_SMNY01000184.1:0-937 GCF_004353535.1 Cupriavidus sp. L7L | reverse complement strand
GACCAGAGCATCAAGACCGCCAGCATCTACGGTAACGGGCTCGGCGGCGTGGCCCTCATGATGCTTGGCTACCTGGCGGACTCTCTTGCCGAGTCGGTCGGTGGCAGTTCCGGCCAGATGAACCGGATGCCGGGCGGCCTCTAAGAAGGGAGTCGCGGGGATGACGGAGAACACCGCAAACATGGGTGACGGCCTGGCAGACAACGCTCCGGCAGGCGTCACATGGGAGGCGGCGACCGAGGGGATGCCACCTCCTTCCGAGACGCTCGGCTCGAACTTTGCCGTGCGGCGCTATGTGCCGCTTGTGTTCTCCGTCAAGCGCCAGCTCTGGCGCAAGCATGACGACGCCATGGAAGCCGCTGATGCGGAGTACCGCACAAAGCGGGAATCCCGATTACAGAAGGGCAACTACCAGTGCGTCTTCTGCGGCTTCCGCTCGAAGCACACCGAGATCCATCACAAGAACGACAACCACGCAGACAACCGCGGCGAGAACCTGATCGTCGCGGATCCGCTTTGCCATGGCACGCAGCATATCGGCCAGGTGGGATCAAAGCGGCATGGGTTGATGATCGAGATGGCAGGCTTACCGCAGGCCGAGCTGAATCACCTGCAGCGAACGATTGCCGTGGTTCTGGAGATCGGCACTGAGGAAGAAAAACGGGAAGCGTCAGCGCTTCTCCAACACCTCGCCAGTCGCGGGGAACTGGTCGTCAAGGTATGGGGCAGCGCTAATCCATCCGACTTTGCGAACGCAATGCTCGAACTGAAGGACCACGAGATGGAAAAACGGGAGAGCGCGTTCGCCGGCCTCGGCTTGCTCTATCGACCTTCTCGCTTTGTCGAATACATCGGTCGCTGGGTAGACGAGTTGTACAAATCGCTCCCCACAAACACCTGGCAGCGTATCTATGACCGTGCAGTCGGCAACCGGTAG
>NZ_SMNY01000183.1:0-1497 GCF_004353535.1 Cupriavidus sp. L7L | reverse complement strand
AGGCCGAGGCAGCAACCGAGCAGGGCAAGAGCTACATCGCCTTGCAGAAGATGTACCAGGCCAACATGAGTGCTGCGGAAAAGATCCAGTTTGACCTGATCGCTTCGCGCATGCCGTTCCCGGGCAGCAACCGGCTGATTCAGGAGATCAAGAAGGCGGACCATGCGGCCAAGTATTTCGACCTGACCGCATCGAGGCAGGCCAAGAACGGATCGATGAGCCTGGCAGAGATGATGGACTTCGAGTCGGGTCGGCGCTTCCGGAACCCCTACTGGGTAGTTGCCATGGCGGCGGAAGCGAGCCCGGAGAAGCTGCAGCGAGAGATGATCTTCATGCAGGCCTACTCCAACGAGTTGCAACTGCAGAATCTGCGGATGATGGAGAAGGTTGGCGTTGCCCTTGGCCAACTCCTCGCGGCCCAGACGCGGGCGGAGATGCGACCGACCATCGAGGCCCAGCTTTTGCGGGCGCAGAGCACAAATGCCCGATAGTGAACGCCAGGTGAGAAATCATGACGATGGCTGAAAACCTCAAAGAAAACCAGTCTAACGGCGCTGCGGTTCCCAACCCCGCAGCCGCCATCGCGGCGTTCCGCTGCGGGCGTGTGCAGACAGCGGTTGAGTCGATTGCCACGACAACGCAGGCCTTCGCCGCGGTGGTTGACGATTCGGTGTCCGGCGAGCGCGCGGCAACAGCATCGGTGAAGGCGCTGGTTAAGTCGTTCGTGGCGAGTTTCCGCGCACTGCAGGAGACGCAGGATGCCGCTAAGGCGGCAGGCGTGATCAGCCAAGACACGTCCAGTGCCATCAATGGCGTGATGAAGGGAATCCGCGGGGACTTCGAGCAGGGCGTCGGACGACTCCGTTCGGAAGTGGATCGCCTGGAAGCGCATTCACCTGGCGATTTCGGCGAGTTCTGCCGTACCGCACAGGAGAAGCTCAGCAAGTTGGGGGTCTTCTGGAAGGACGCAGCCAAGAACGCGCCTGCGATGAGGATGTAAGAGAGAAGACACGATGAGCACCCCAGATTTCCTCACGATGAGCCAGGAGCAGTGCGTAGCCTGGTATGTCGAGAACGTCGGGTACGACCCCGTCAAAGATGATCCCGCGCTGACGCTGAACCAGCTGCGCCGCGACTGCGCGGAGATGTACACCTACGCCTCCTGTACGGTCGATGCGGGTGGGCGGGGCCCGGACGATCCGGATTTCGACCCGTGCTGCGGGGTTCGGGTCTACGGTGGAACGCCAGTGTGTGCCGGCGAGCCCGTAGAGCACGAGCAAAAGGCGGATGAGAGCTCCCGCGCGCGGCCCCGGATGAGGATGTCGCCAGCCGCTACGACCCTCCCAAGCGAATTACTTCACAGGTCCAAGGATAGAGCGCATATGTCGAAGGTTCAGGAATTTCAAGACAGGGTCGCCCAGGCTCTGCTAAAAACGGCGGAGACGTCTGGCTCTCACGCTATCACCGCGTCCATCACGGTATCAGCACCCGACAGGT
>NZ_SMNY01000182.1:0-1125 GCF_004353535.1 Cupriavidus sp. L7L | reverse complement strand
GTGAGATTCAGCTTGAATGCACTTTCTTCGACTTGTTGCCTGGTCTCATCCATGCCTTCGATGCCAATGCGCTTCATGACGGCTGGGAAATCGCTGCTGCGGCGGCTACTGTCGATGAGTCGGTTGGCAATAGGCTGAGCTAGTACCCCCGTGTTGAATGCCTCGCCATGCGACCGAGAGGCTCGTAGACGGTTCTTCGAGATCTTCGTGATGTGCCACCGCAACCAGGGACTGGATCGCTTCTTCAGCTCTTCAAGGGTCGTGTCGAGGCCCACGCCTGCCGCCAGCATCGATGCCACAGCAACCAGAAACTGTGCGGCGTAGTAGTCACGGAAGACACGGTAGAAAACCATGCGATCTGCCTTCACGCGATAGGGACCTGTCCAGTTCCGGATGGACCAGACGTACGCCCATACCCCCGCGGCAACCACGCCAGCGATCAGAATTCCGTAATGAGTCACTGCATAGGAGATGAGGTACAGGGAATAGCCTGCAGCACCCCACTTCTCCGGTGGAGCGATGAGAGAGAACACCGGCACCACAAGCAATGACAGGACCACCATGAAGACCACGGTGATTACAAGCGCAACGGCTGGCATAGTTACCGCCTTGACCAGTACGCTGTTCAGCTTCCGCTGGGACTTGATCGTTGTCGCGAGGAACCGAAGCGTCTCAGGCAAGCGGTGCAGCGTCAGGTCCTGCGCGGAGATGATCATCAGATCCATCTCGGGAGCGCATCCCTTCAATACATGGGAGAGTCGCCCACCTTCTGCGCCTGGCATGTCCATTCGGCGCAGCCATTGTTTGTAGAGCACTGCGAGCGGATCCTTCTGTGCCGCAGCGCGTGCCGCCAAGGCGCTGAAGTACCTGGCCATCGCTTCGCCGTCCGCGATGGATTCCGCGAGGGAGTCGTAGAACTTCTCCCTTGTCTTGCGGAACGCGCGTACCGCAGCGCGGTATTTGATCTCATCGATGAGTGATTGAAATGCCATGGTGTATCTCAAATGATCTCGAACCTATCGAACGTCTCGAAGGCTTCCACCGTTCGCGGATCGATATGGCCCAGGTATGCCTTGTAAAGGGCATGCTGGAACACGGTTTTCCCTGTCATGTTCGGCGAGTCAA
>NZ_SMNY01000181.1:0-1610 GCF_004353535.1 Cupriavidus sp. L7L | reverse complement strand
TCGCCGCCGCCCCTGCAGAGATGAGCCCTCAGGGCTTGCTACCCCCCCGCGGCCTGCTCTTTTCGGCGTCGCCCGTGGCCGCGCTCAGGGCGGTAGGGGGTGGGTGATCCGCGGTTTTGGCCTGGATATGAGCGCGCACCTCTTTTAACTCGGCCTGTGCCCCGGCAGCCAAGCCGACCGCCTCGGTCAGTTTGTCGCGCGTGGCCTGGTGCGCGGCATGCGACTCAGCCAGTTCCTTGCGTGCCTCACCTTCCCGCGCCTCGGCGCTGCCAAGGCGCGCCTCAGCTCGCTGACGAGCAGTTTCCTCTGCAGCGCGCTGCGCCTCGGCGACCGCTGCGGCCTTGTCAGCCGCCGCGCGCAAAGCTTGTTCGCTTGCCAGTTGATCCCGCAGGGCCGCCAATTCGCTCTCCAAGCGAGGCACTGCTTCCAAACGCAATTCCGCCTGGGCAAGCGTGCGCCGAACGCTTGCCAGCTCCTCCTGTTGCCGCGCTGCCTCTTGCTTCAAGCGCTCGATTTCTTCGGCCTGTTCGGTCGCCTTGCCGGCTACAGTGTCGCGCTCAGTTGTGACTTCGAGCAGTTGCTGTGCGAGGTCGTCTCGCTCTGTTTCCAGTGCTTCGCCGTTCGCTGCCATCGCAGCCAATTCGCTCAGTGCTTGCGCTAGGGCGGCTTCGGCTTCAGCAGCCGCTTCCCCCGCGACTTTCGACAACTCGGCCCCCAAGGCGGCAAGTAGCCGCGAATTCGGTTCGCTGAGCTTGCGCGGCGTCGGCTTCTGCTGATCCTGCCAAGCCGACCAATGGCGATGGATCGTGTTCATGCTGCCGCTGCCCAATCGTTCGCGCACGGCGGTCAGCGTTGGCTTCAGCTGCTCAGCGAGCAGCGCTTCCGCGACCGCAGCCACTTGCTCGTAGGTAATGCCTGGACGTGCCATATCGTATCGTTCGGCTTGTTTGATATCGTAATGTACGATTATACGATACGATACGAAACGCAAGGGAAATACGATAGCGGGGGCTTCAGCCCCCGCTGCCGTGGAGGGGGTCATGCCAAGATCGCTTCCGGAGCCCAGTGTGTACTAATGATTGGCGCGGACTAGCGCGGACTACCCTCTTGCCAGCCGCAGTGGCCCGCCGGTTTTCAGATTGGCAAGCATCGTCCGGACTCGCTCAGATTGCTCCGCAGTCCACCGGGCGGAAATCTTGGTAGGCGCCGTTCCAACGACTATCATCAGCTCGACATCATCGCCGTGGCGCCTGCGCAATACGATTCGCGCGTGTTCGGCGAAGTGCTCGGCCAACTCTCCCCGCTATCCAACTGGACGCATCCGCCAGGGCCGGTCAGGCGCACGGAGGGGCCGACATACAGGTTCCCACGTTCGAATTCGAAATATAGGACTTGCGAAACGCTCCGCGCGGCGCGAGGGTCAACCAATCTGACGGTGAAGTAGTCTCGATTGGGAGGTGGCCAAATCAGCTTGGACTTCTGCAGCCTGTCAATGTGTCGGTGGTCATGCTTTCCAGACTTTTCCACTATGCTATTCATTCCGCGACGGCGCGCTTTTCGAGCTGCGCAATGCGGTCTGCCATCTGGCCGATGGCGGGAACGACCACTTC
>NZ_SMNY01000180.1:0-886 GCF_004353535.1 Cupriavidus sp. L7L | reverse complement strand
ACTTACGTGAAGGGTATTACGGAGGGCAAGCGCCGCGGTAGCCTGACTGTCCGGGAAGCGGATAAGGTGACCGTTGTGCTCGCAAAACGAGTGCGAGAAAAATACGTGGCCGGCGAAGAAGACTATAGCCGTGAGCTTACATGGCTGATGCCGGCTGAGATCATGGCCGGGGCAAATGTCGAGCGCTACTGGAAGGCAAGGGCTGCGGTTGTGAAGATGCGAGGTGATACGTCGTTCGCGTACCAGTCGTCCCTCCCGCCTGGTTATGTGGCGAGTGTCGAAATGCTGGCGAAATTGGCGACGTTGGAGACCTCGCAAAGCGCCATTTATCGTGATTTCGTGCAGCTTCTCCCGACCTTGAAAGTGACCGAGAGTTCGACAAACGCAACCACTTATCTCAAGAACTTCGCCTACCTGATTCCAGATCCAGCGATTCAAAGTCCCTATGCGCCATCGACCTACCTTTCAGGTGCGCCTCAGCGGGACCAGATGGCTGAAGAGTATCGGCAGCAGCTCGAGGCCATGCAGAGGAGGAACGATGAAATGGCGGAAGCGTATCAGCGGCAGGTACGCGCGCAGAAAATGCAAGAACTGAGTGCCGAACTGGATCGATTCAATTCGCAGCTCGCGGAGCAAACTGCGCGGACTCTCAACTCGGTTGGGCGCTATTCGCCGCCGCCAGTCCAACCCATTCAGCAAGGTAACGGTTCGATTCGCTGCATAACTGTGGGCATCTACACCAACTGCCGATAAGCCAACGATTGAGGCAAGACGGCCGAGGACGGTTACGGCGATACGTGTCCACCAGCTCGGCTTTTCTTACTGGGACACAAATGCGAAGCTCTCGTTGCATTTGAAGTTGCTCATCAGGGGACAACTAAGGACT
>NZ_SMNY01000018.1:0-15467 GCF_004353535.1 Cupriavidus sp. L7L | reverse complement strand
ACCAACATCCTGGCGCTGAACGCCGCGGTGGAAGCCGCGCGTGCCGGCGAGCAGGGCCGCGGCTTTGCCGTGGTCGCGGGCGAGGTGCGCAGCCTGGCGCAGCGCAGCGCCAACGCGGCCAAGGAGATCAAGGGCCTGATCGGCGATACCGTCGAGCGCGTCGACAACGGCTCGGCGCTGGTGGGCCAGGCCGGCAAGACCATGGACGAGATCGTGCAGGCGGTGAAGCGCGTGACCGACATCATGGGCGAGATCAGCGCGGCCTCGGCCGAGCAGAGCTCAGGCATCGAACAGGTCAACCAGGCCGTGGCGCAGATGGACGAGGTGACGCAGCAGAACGCGGCACTGGTCGAGCAGGCCGCGGCCGCTGCCGGCGCGCTGGAAGAGCAGGCCGGCCGCCTGCAGGGCGCGGTGGCGATGTTCCGCCTGGCGGCGGAGGATGCGCAGGCATCGTTCTCGCTGCCTGCCACGAAGCCAGTTTCCGCTGCGGTGCCAGGCAAGGCGGCGGGGAAGGTGCGCACGCCGGCCATCCACAAGCGTGCGGCCGCTCCGGTTGCGGCAAACGCGGCGGCATCCGCTGAAGCCGATGCCTCGCGCCCCGCCGAGCCGATGGAGCAGAAACAGCCAGTGCATTCGGTCACCACCGCACGCGCGCCGCGCCCCGCGCTGGCCGGCGCCGACAACGGCGACTGGAGCGCGTTCTGATCCACAGGCGCCTTCTACCGGAACCACGGGCCGTGGCGCGGCCCGGGATGGCAATGCTATGACGAGCGAGATCACCCTGGCCCTGCCGCCTGATGACGCGGCCAGGCTGCGCAAGGAATTCGACCAGTTCATCGGCGTCTCGACCGGCCTGGACCGCGAGTTCCTGCAGCCCGAGTTCAACGACTTCCTGCGCGCCAGGCTGCTGCAGCACGATGGCCCGCTGACCGAGCGCGCCGTGAACCGGCTGTTGTCCGGCGGCGAGTACGGCTGGGCCCGGCGCGTGTTCGACAAGCAACTGCCCAACGCGCTGGCGGCGCTGATGCGCGACGCGCAGCGTTTCGGCTTTGGCCTCGCGGTGCAGCCGGACTGGACCGCGGCGCAGCGCCTTGCGCATGCGCGCGAATGGGCCGCGAAGGTGCTGGCCGAATGCGGGGCCGACGCCGCCTTCACCGAAGCGCTTGCGACCCAGGTCGCGGCCTCGGCCGAAGACGTGCGCGCGCTCGAGGAGCGCATGCGCACACCGGCATGGCGGCTGGCCGAAAGCCTGCGCCAGCGTGCCTATGACCTGATGTACGCGCTGCAGACCGACGACAACGAGGCCACGGGCCGTGCGCGCGTCGGCGAACTGCGGGGCATGCTGGGACTGGCGCTCGAATATGGCTCGGTGCAGCCGGAAGAAGCCGCGCGCGTGCTCGAGCAGGTGGAGCGCTCGCGCCCCGCGTTGTTCCGCGACGCGCCCGACGATGTCTTTGCGCGCCTGGCGGCGTGGCTGCGGCGCATGTTCGGCGGTTGAACGCGCGCGTGCCGTGCCGCGGATTTTGGACATGCCGTTTTCGGACAGGCAGGGCAAGCCACGTGCGCAATGAGCACCCCGCACGCACTTCGTCAATAGAGGAATCCAGCAGGCACCGGGACGGCGTTTCGCGCGTTTGGTTCTTATGACGATTGCGTTACAGCGTTGATCGAAATCAAGCTACGGTACTGTGAAATGTTACAAAATCCGCAGGCCTCATGTATGTTTCGTGCGACATTTGCAACCCCCCCGCGTAAGTAGGGATTGGCATTGCGGGCAGATTGCCGATATAAACGTACCAGTCTCACTTACACTCTGTAACACTTGTAACGGGGCTGATAACAGTGTGACAAGGGCGCAGTTTCTTTAGGTCGTACGTTGTACCCGCCCAGCCGCAAATCAACGATCTGGTCGCCGGAGCCCTCGGGCCCGGTAAGCGCCGGACAAGCGGCAACGGTGGGTTTTTGGTAGCGGGGAAAAATTGGAAAGCAGTGAAGTTCTCCAGGAGATCAGGGAGGTTAACCTCGCCTATCTGCTGCTCGCGCAACGACTCGTGCGCGAAAACCAGGTCGAAGCCATGTTTCGGCTCGGGGTCAGCAAGGAAATCGCGGATATCCTCGGTAAGCTGACTTCGGCGCAACTCGTCAAGCTCGCGGCATCCAACATGGTGCTGTGCAGGTTCCGCTTCGACGACCATGCGCTTCTGTCCACTCTCACCCACACGGCCAAGAGCCATGACATGCAGCAGATCCACGCCGCGATCCTGCTTGCTCGCCAGCCTGTGGAGTCACTCAATTGACCGCGCTGCTGAAGGCCGAGCCGAACCGGAGTTTCACGGCCACCTCCACAGCCGCCCGCAAGAGCGTTCTCCAGGATGCCAACCAGACCCAGCTCGCCATCGAGCTGATCGGCCTGGGTGCGCGCCTGCAGGTGCTTGAAGCCGAGACCACGCTGTCGCGCGACCGGCTCATCCGCCTGTACAAGGAACTGCGCGGGGTCTCGCCTCCCAAGGGCATGCTGCCCTTCTCGACGGACTGGTTCACCACCTGGCTGCCGAATATCCACTCGTCGCTGTTCTTCTCTGCCTACCAGTTCATGGTGCAGGAAGGCGAGACCGTGGGCATCCGAGCCGTGGTGGCGGCCTATCGCCTGTACCTCGAGCACGTATCGCTGCTGGGCGGCGAAATTGTCTTAAGTTTCACGCGTGCCTGGACGTTAGTACGGTTCTTCGAGAGCAATATGCTGCAGCTGTCCGGCTGCACGTGTTGCGGCGGACAGTTCGTCACGCACGCGTATGAGCCGCACGCGAACTTCGTGTGCAGCCTGTGCCGTCCGCCCTCGCGCGCAGGGAAAGTGAAAAAGCTCTCGAAAGACGCAGCCGCCGTGCAGACCAACGCCTGATCCTGGTTGAGGTCCGTCGGCCGGCAAGCTTGCAGCGCTGGCGGACGGACCACTCCCCGTTCGCCCGTGCGCGGGCCATTGTGCGTGATTGACGCGCGTTTTTTGACGGGGATCCCATCGTGCTAGTAGTTCTTGGCTATGTCGTCGTGGTTGTCGCGGTGCTTGGCGGTTACGCCATGACCGGCGGCCACATGGGCGCGCTATATCAACCGGCGGAATTCGTCATCATCGGGGGCGCCGCCTTCGGTGCCTTCATCGCCACCAACACCACCAAGGCCATCAAGGCCACCGCCCGCGCCCTGCCGGGCCTGTTCAAGGGCTCCAAGTACAAGAAGGAGCTGTACCTGGACGTCATGTCGCTGCTCTACGTGCTGCTGTCCAAGGCACGACGCGAGGGCATCCTGTTCCTGGAAAAGGAAATCGCGGATCCCGCTTCCAGCAGCGTCTTCAGCCAGTACCCGCGCATCCTGTCGGATCCGGTGGTGATGGAATTCCTCACCGACTACCTGCGCATGATGGTCAATGGCAACATGAACGCCTTCGAGATCGAGGCCCTGATGGACCACGAGATCGAGACCTTCCGCCACGAGGCCGAGATTCCCGCCCATGCGCTGTCGCGCGTCGGCGATGCGCTGCCCGCCTTCGGCATCGTCGCCGCGGTGATGGGCGTGGTGCATGCGCTGGGTTCTGCCGACCTGCCGCCGGCCGAGCTGGGCGCGCTGATCGCGCACGCCATGGTCGGCACCTTCCTGGGCATCCTGCTGGCCTACGGCTTTATCTCGCCGCTGGCCGCGCGCATCGAGCTGCAGGTGTCCGAGAACGTCAAGGTCTACGAGTGCATCAAGGTGGTGCTGCTCGCCTCCCTGAACGGCTACGCCCCGCTGGTCGCGGTGGAATTCGGCCGCAAGGTGCTGTACTCCACGGTGCGGCCGTCGTTCCTCGAGCTCGACGACCACGTGCGCGAAGTCAAGAGCCTGAACTGAGCACGGCAAGGCAGGAGGCACCCCATGAGCAGCGCACATGACATGCGTCCGATCATCGTCCGCCGGGCGAAATCGCACGCCAGGCCGCACGGCAACCACAGCTGGAAGATCGCCTATGCCGACTTCATGACGGCGATGATGGCGCTGTTCCTGGTGCTGTGGCTGCTGTCCAGCGCCAACAAGAAGACGCTGGAAGGCATCGCGGAATATTTCCGCATGCCGCTCAAGGTGGCTGTCGTCGGCGGCGAGAAAAGCAGCCAGTCGCCCAGCGTGATTCCAGGCGGCGGCATGGACGTCATGCGCAAGGACGGCGAGATCATGCGCGCGCGCGACAACGAGCCGAGCGAGGAGCAGCGCCGCAACGAACTGCAGGAAGGGCAGCGCCTGCGCGCGCTCAAGCAGCGCCTGGAGCAGATCATCGAGAACAACCCGATGCTGCGCCAGTTCCGTCCGCAGCTGCTGCTCGACATCACCAGCGAAGGCCTGCGCATCCAGATCCTCGATACGCAGAACCGTCCGATGTTCCGCACCGGCAGCGCCGCCGTCGAAAGCTATATGCGCACCATCCTGCGCGAGATCGGCCCGGTGCTGAACGAGCTGCCGAACAAGGTCAGCCTGTCCGGCCATACCGACGCGGCCAACTATTCCAACGGCGAGCGCACCTACAGCAACTGGGAGCTGTCCAGCGACCGCGCTAATGCCTCGCGCCGCGAACTGATCGCGGGCGGCATGCAGGAGGGCAAGGTGCTGCGCGTGCTGGGCCTGGCCGCGACCATGCCGCTGGACAAGGGCGACCTGCTCGCACCGGTGAACCGCCGCATCAGCATTGTGGTGCTCAACCAGAAGGCGCAGGCGCGCTTCGAGGCCGAGAACGCCAGCGCCGCCGAGGTCTCGGTGTCGGCGCAGGCCGGCAAGGCGGCGCAGGAGATGCAGGCCGGTTTGGCCGCTGCCTCCGCGCCGGCGGCAGCGGCCGCCCCGGAAGCGCAGGGCCGCAAGCCATGACACAGCAAACCACCAGTCGCGGCCGCACCAGCGGCGCCCGCGCCTAGCGCAGTAACCTAGTGAGTCAGGACGCCATGTCTGTCGATATCGATATCACACAGTTTTACCAGACCTTCTTCGAAGAAGCGGAAGAACTGCTCGTGGAAATGGAGCAGCTGCTGCTCGGCCTGGACATCGAGTCTCCCGATGCAGAGCATCTGAACGCGATCTTCCGCGCGGCGCATTCGATCAAGGGCGGAGCCGCCACCTTCGGCTTCGCGGCGCTGACCGAGACCACCCACATCTTCGAGAACCTGCTGGACCGCACGCGCCGGCGGGAACTGGCGTTGACCAGGACCATCATCGACACCTTTCTGGAAACCAAGGACGTGTTGCAAGACCAGCTCAACGCCTACCGCAACGGCACCGAACCCGATCCGCAAACGCTGGCGCGCATCTGCGCCGTGCTGCAGCAGCTCGCGCAGGAAGCCGCCGGCGAGGCGGGCGCACCCGCGGCCGCGCCGGCCCCTGCACCCGCTGCCGCACCGGTAGCGACTCATGTTGCCGGCGGCGCGCTGAAGATCCGGCTGATCAAGGTCTCGGCCAACGACCAGGCGCTGCTGCGCGAAGAACTCGCCAACCTCGGCGAGATCACCGGGCAGCAGGAGGTCAACGGCGAACTGGTGGTGTGGCTCAACACCCAGTGCAGCGCCGACGACATCATCGCGGTGTGCTGCTTCGTGATCGACATGGACCAGATCGTGATCGAGCCCGCGACCGACGCACCCACGCCGGCACCGGCACCGGCACCTGCGGCAGTGCCCGCGCCGGCTCCGGCCGCGGCCGCCCCGGCAGTGCCTGCTCCCGCCGCACGCGAGAAAGAGAAGGAGAAGGAAAAAGCCAGGCCGGCCCCGGCCGCCGCGCACGGCGAAGGCTCGATCCGAGTGCCGACCGAGAAGGTCGACCAGATCATCAACCTGGTGGGCGAACTGGTGATCACCCAGTCGATGCTGGCGCAGACCGCGTCGTCGCTCGACCCGGTGCTGTTTGACCGCCTGTTTTCCGGCATGGGCCAGCTCGAACGCAACGCGCGCGACCTGCAGGAAGCGGTGATGTCGATCCGCATGATGCCGATGGACTATGTGTTCTCGCGCTTCCCGCGCCTGGTGCGCGACCTGGCCAGCAAGCTCGGCAAGCAGATCGACCTGGTCACCTTCGGCAAGGCCACCGAGCTCGACAAGAGCCTGATCGAACGCATCATCGACCCGCTCACCCACCTGGTGCGCAACAGCCTGGACCACGGCATCGAAACGCCCGACAAGCGCGTCGCCGCCGGCAAGGAGCCGACCGGCCAGCTGGTGCTGTCCGCGCAGCACCACGGCGGCAATATCGTGATCGAAGTGAGCGACGACGGCGGCGGCCTGAACCGCGAGCGCATCCTGGCCAAGGCGATCCAGAACGGCCTGCCGGTGTCCGAGAACATCAGCGACGAGGAAGTCTGGCAGCTGATCTTCGCACCTGGCTTCTCCACCGCCGAAGTCGTCACCGACGTCTCCGGCCGCGGCGTGGGCATGGACGTGGTCAAGCGCAACATCCAGGAGATGGGCGGCCATGTGCAGATCAGCTCGCGCCCGGGCCTGGGCACCACCATCCGCATCGTGCTGCCGCTGACGCTGGCGATCCTGGACGGCATGTCGGTCAAGGTCGGCGACGAGACCTTCATCCTGCCGCTGAACTGCGTGATGGAATCGCTGCAGCCCAAGGCAGAGGACGTGCATACCGCCGCCAACTCTGACCGCGTCATGCACGTGCGCGGCGAATACCTGCCGCTGCTGGAAATGCACCGCGTCTTCAACGTCGCCGGCGCGCTGCAGGAGCCGACGCAGGGCATCGCCGTGATCCTGCAGGCCGAAGGCAAGCGCTTCGCGCTGCTGGTAGACCAGCTGATCGGCCAGCACCAGGTGGTGCTGAAGAACCTGGAAACCAACTACCGCAAGGTGCCGTGCATTTCGGCGGCGACCATCCTCGGCGACGGCAGCGTGGCGCTGATCGTCGATGTCGGCGCGCTGCAGCGCACCGGCGTGCGCCGGCAGGAGCCGGCGCTGGCCTCGTCGTTGGCCTGATCCCCCCGACCCACTACAGGAAGAGAAAACACATCATGGCCGGCATCGGACACATCGATACCCCCGGAAGCGACGCTTCGGGCCAGGAGTTCCTGGTCTTCACGCTGGGCTCGGAGGAATACGGCATCGACATCCTCAAGGTGCAAGAGATCCGCAGCTACGAGACCGTCACGCGCATCGCCAGCGCGCCCGAATTCATCAAGGGCGTGACCAACCTGCGCGGCGTGATCGTGCCGATCGTCGACCTGCGCCTGAAGTTCCGCCTGGGCAACGTGCGCTACGACCACCAGACCGTGGTCATCATCCTCAACGTGGCCAGCCGCGTGGTCGGCATCGTGGTCGATGGCGTGTCGGACGTGCTGACGCTGACCGGCGAGGCGATCAAGCCGGCGCCGGAGTTCGGCGTGTCGATCTCGACCGAGCACCTGACCGGGCTGGGTACCGTCGACGGCCGCATGCTGGTGCTGATCGATATCGAGAAGCTGATGACCAGCCCCGAGATGGCGCTGGTCGAGGCCGAGCTGGCCTGAACCCGGCGCCGCCGCAACCTGAAACGCCACGCCAGCCATGACGCTGTTCCGCACTGCCGCCAGCGCTCCCGCCAGCCTCCAGGGCCTGGCGGGCGCAGTCGCCGCGCCGGTCGCCAACCCGCGGCGCGACGAGATGCGCGACTTCCTGCTGACCGAGCGCGACTTCGAGAAGATCCGCGCGCTGATCCACAAGCGCGCGGGGATTTCGCTGGGCAGCCACAAGCGCGAAATGGTCTACAGCCGCCTGGCGCGCCGCCTGCGCACGCTGCAGCTGGCCGACTTTGCCTCGTACCTGGCGATCCTGGAAGCGGATGACCGCTCGCCCGAGTGGGAGTTCTTTACCAACTCGCTGACGACCAACCTGACTTCGTTCTTCCGCGAATCGCACCATTTCCCGCTGCTGGCCGAGCACGCGAAGAAAATAGGGCGCCCGTACAGCGTGTGGTGCTCCGCGGCGTCCACCGGCGAGGAACCGTACTCGATCGCCATAACACTGGCCGAGGCGCTGGGCGACCGCGCCGCCACCGTGCTGGCCACCGACATCGACACGCAGGTGCTGGCCAAGGCCCGCAGCGGTGTGTATTCGGCCGACCAGGTCGCACGGCTGTCGCCCGAACGGCTCAAGCGCTTCTTCCTGAAGGGCACCGGCCCGCGCGCGGGCTCGGTCAAGGTCAAGCCCGAGCTGGCCGCCACCATCACGTTCGATCCGCTCAACCTGCTCGCGCCCGACTGGGGCATCCGCGAGCAGTTCGATGCGATCTTCTGCCGCAACGTGATGATCTATTTCGACAAGCCGACGCAGGGCCGCATCCTGGAGCGCTTCGTGCCGCTGCTCAAGCCGCACGGCCTGCTCTTCGCCGGCCATTCGGAGAACTTTTCCTACGTCACGCGCGCATTCCAGCTGCGCGGGCAGACTGTCTACGAACTGGCGCCCGATGCCGCCAGGGCGGGAAGGGCCTGATGCGCACGCCCTATCTGCCCGAGGCGCTGGCCACGCGCACCTACTTCGACCGCGAGTTCGGCAAGCAGGCGGTCAAGCTGCTGCCCAACGAGTACTACGTGACGCGCGAGGACGTGGTGCTGACCACCGTGCTGGGGTCGTGCGTGGCCGCGTGCATCCGCGACGAGGTCGCCGGCGTCGGCGGCATGAACCACTTCATGCTGCCCGACGACGAAGGTGGCGGCGCTGGCGCCGACCGCATGCTGTCGCCATCGATGCGCTACGGCAGCTACGCGCTCGAGGTGCTGATCAACGAGCTGCTCAAGATGGGCGCGCGGCGCGAGCGGCTGGAGGCCAAGGTCTTCGGCGGCGGTGCGGTGCTGGCCAACATGACCACGCTGAACATCGGCGACCGCAACGCGGATTTCGTGCTGCGCTACCTCAAGGCCGAAGAGATCCGTGTGGCGGCGCAGGACCTGCGCGGCCCGCATGCGCGCCGCGTCAGCTATTTCCCGATCGGCGGGCTGGCGCTGGTGCGCCGCCTGACGCGGCAGGACGACGAGGTCTCGGTGGCGCGCGACGAACGCGCGCTGGCACGGGCCATCGCCACCTCGGCCAGGACCCCGGCGCGCGCGCCGGAGCGCACCCCCGAACTGTTTGCGCGGCAGTCTCCCACGCGCCAGCTTCCCTGACCCAACCGAGCACGAATTCCTATGACTGCCGCCAAGATCAAGGTGCTCTGCGTGGACGATTCCGCGCTGATCCGCAGCCTGATGACGGAGATCATCAACAGCCAGCCCGACATGGAAGTGGTTGGCACCGCGCCCGACCCGCTGGTGGCGCGCGACCTGATCAAGCGCCTGAACCCGGACGTGCTGACGCTGGACGTCGAAATGCCGCGCATGGACGGGCTGGATTTCCTTGAGCGCCTGATGCGGCTGCGGCCGATGCCGGTGCTGATGGTGTCGTCGCTGACCGAGCGCGGCTCGGAAATCACCATGCGCGCGCTGGAACTGGGCGCAGTGGATTTCGTCACCAAGCCCAAGCTCGGCATCCGCGACGGGCTGATCGAATACACCGACACCATTGCCGACAAGCTGCGTGCCGCATCGCGCGCGCGGGTGCGTGCGGCCGCGCAACCCGCGGCAGGCGTCGCTGCCCCCGCGCCGATTCTGCGCAGCCCGCTACTGTCGACCGAGAAGCTGATCATCCTGGGCGCCTCCACCGGCGGCACCGAGGCGATCAAGGAATTCCTGATGCCGCTGCCGCCCGACAGCCCCGCGGTGATGATCGTGCAGCATATGCCGGCCGGCTTCACGCGCTCGTTCGCGCAGCGCCTGGACGGGCTGTGCCGCATCACCGTGAAGGAAGCCGAGCACGGCGAACGCGTGCTGCCGGGCCATGCGTACATCGCGCCGGGCGACTCGCACCTGCGCCTGGCGCGCAGCGGCGCCAACTATGTCGCGCACCTGTCGCAGGAAGCGCCGGTCAACCGCCACCGGCCCTCGGTCGACGTGCTGTTCGATTCCGCCGCCGAGCATGGCGGCAAGAACGTGATCGGCGTGATCCTGACCGGCATGGGCAAGGACGGCGCGCGCGGCATGCTGCGCATGCGCGAGGCCGGCGCCTATAACCTGGCGCAGGACGAGCACACCTGCATCGTGTTTGGCATGCCGAAGGAGGCGATCGCCACCGGCGGCGTGCATGAAATCGTGCCCTTGCCGGCGATGACCCAGCGCGTGATGGCGCGCCTGGCCACGTACGGCACGCGCGCGCAACGGGTCTAGTCGAGCCGGCAAGCCGGAACAACAAAGCCGGACCAACAAGCCATAACTGCATTTACCTGGAGCCCTCAAAGTGGACAAGAACATCAAGATCCTGGTCGTGGACGATTTCCCGACCATGCGCCGGATCATCCGCAACCTGCTCAAGGAGCTGGGATTCGTCAACGTCGAGGAAGCCGAGGACGGCGCCGCCGGCCTGGAGAAGGCCAGGGACGGCAGCTTCCAGTTCGTGATCTCGGACTGGAACATGCCCAACATGGACGGCCTGTCGATGCTGCAGGCGATCCGCGCCGACGCGAATATCGGCAAGATGCCGGTGCTGATGGTGACGGCCGAGGCCAAGAAGGAAAACATCATCGCCGCGGCCCAGGCCGGCGCCAACGGCTATGTGGTCAAGCCGTTCACGGCCGCCACGCTGGACGAGAAGATCACCAAGATCTTCGAGAAGCTCGCCGGCTGATCCAGAGGAGCCCTTTGCCATGACTCCGACGCTGAGCAACGATTCGGCCGAGCAACTGATCCTGCGCATCGGCAACCTGACGCGGATGCTGCGCGACAATATGCGCGAGCTCGGCCTGGACAAGGAGATCGAGCGCGCCGCGCAGGCCATTCCCGATGCGCGCGACCGGCTCAACTACATCGCGGCGATGACCGAGCAGGCCGCCGAGCGCACGCTGAACGCGGTCGAACTGGCGCAGCCGATCCAGTCCGACATCGAGCAGCAGGCCGAGACCCTGGACAAGCGCTGGGGAGCGTGGTTCGAGCAGCCGGTGGAGCTGGCCGACGCCCGCTCGCTGGTGCTCGACACGCGCGCCTTCTTGTCCGAGGTGCCGGGCCAGGCCCGGGCCACCAACAGCCACCTGCTCGACATCATGATGGCGCAGGACTTCCAGGACCTGACCGGGCAGGTGATCAAGAAGATGATGGACATGATCCGCACGCTGGAGCAGGAACTGCTGCAAGTGCTGATCGACAATGTCCCGTCCGAGCGGCGCGTGGAAGCGCAGGCGCCGTCGACACTGCTCAACGGACCGCAGGTGAATCCGGAGGGCAAGGCCGACGTGGTGTCGGACCAGTCGCAGGTGGATGATCTGCTGGCTAGCCTGGGGTTTTGACGTCTCGTTTGGAGTTCTTGCAAGGTCGGTAGGGGCTCGGCGCGAGCGGGCGTTGGGTCCCTACCCCAGCACGAGTTCCGGTCCTGAAACCAGGAACATCGGCGGGCGCCCCCTTCTGATGTGCCAACCCGCACCGACCGACACATCACTCACGGCGCCGGCGATGCCAGCGGCTTCCCTTTCTCGACCACGTACACGCCTACCACCCGCGCCGCCGTGCCACCATTATTGTGGGCGTCATGCACCACGCCGGCCGGCACCACGAACGACTCACCGGCCTTAATGGTGCGCGGCGACTGGCCGTCGATCAGGAGTTGCACCTCGCCGTCCATGACGTAGCTGATCTCGTCTCCAGGATGCGTATGCCGCCCCGCATAGGTGCCTGGCGCCACCTCCACGCGCGCGACCACGGCTTCGCGACCCGGTACGGATACATCGGCCCGGCCGACCACGGTGCGGGTCAGTCCCGAAATCTGCGCCAGCGCGCTACCTGTCATCAGCGCCACGATGCTCAAAATGACCAGATTCTTGTAGTGCATGATTTCTCCTCGAAATTATTTATCTTTTCCAGAGATGACTGCCCCGTCTGGTCCCCGCCGACATTCATGCTGGCAGGCTGTTACTACGTCAGCGCCCCTGCTTCTGGTAGGTCCCGATCAGTTCGGCATGGGCCAGTATGTGCCCCCGCATCGCCTGTTCCAGCGCCGCCTTGTCGGGCTTGCCGAGATCCGGCAGCACGACGTCCAGGGCATATAGCTTGTGGAAATACCGGTGCCGGCCAATTGGAGGACACGGCCCGCCGTAATCGGCACGGTGCCAGTCGTTCAAACCTTCGCGAGCGCCCGGCGGCAAGCTATGCCGGCTCATGCCCTGCGCAAGCGAGCCGGCCTTCGGCGGCAGGTTGTACACGACCCAATGGACCCATGTCATTTGCGGTGACGCCGGGTCCGGCGCATCCGGGTCGTCGACAATCAGGACCAGGCTGGCAGTGGAGGGTGGCAACCCAGACCAAGACAGTGGCGGTGACACATCGGTGCCTTCGCACGTGTGCACGGTGGGAATCTCCCCGCCTTGGGCAAACGCGGGGGATGTCAGTATGAGCGGCATCGATGGCCTCTGCTGGGCAAGTAGCGTTGGTCCGAACAGCATGGCCGCTAAGGCCAGCCACCTCGGTAGAAGTGCCAATCGCACCATATCTGCCTCCGCCGGCGCATGACGGCTGTTCCAACTTAGCCCGGATTCAGTCCCTGTACAAGGGACCGTGCAGCTTTCCGAAGCCGGCGGCTGACATTCGCGCGCGGATTTTCCTGTCTTGGGACATCTGATACGTGCAGGGCTGGCAAGCGCTTGCTATCAGGCTCACACGATCTTGTGCAAGCCGATCATGCGAACGCCTTGTGATACGCGTTGAGTGCGGGCGCGCCGCCCAGATGCACGTACAGCACGTTCGTTCCCTTCGGAATCTCACCCGCCTGCGCCATCGCGATCAGGCCCGCCATGGATTTGCCCTCGTACACCGGATCGGTGAGCATTGCCTCAAGCCGCGCTGCCGTGCGGATCGCATCGATCGTCCGCTCGTCGGGCAGGCCATAGTCCGGGCCCGCGAAACGCGGATCGACGATCACGTCGGCGTCGTCGATCGGCTTGCGGATGCCGATCAGTTCCGCAGTCTGCCGCGCGCTCTTTGTCACGGCGCGGCGGGTCATCGCCTCGTTGCAAGCGGTATCGATGCCAATCAGCCGGCGCGGCCTGTCCTGCGCCTTGAAGCCGGCGACCATGCCGCCCTGTGTCGAGCCGGTGCAGGTCGCGGTAATCACGGTGTCGAAGAACATGCCCATTTCCTGTTCCTGGCGCGCGAGTTCCTCGGTGAAGTTCGCATAGCCAAGGCCACCAAGGGGATGGTCGGATGCACCCGCCGGAATCGCATAAGGCTTGCCGCCTTCCCGGCGCACCTGCTCGAGGGCGCGCGACCAGGTCTCCTTCACCTCGGTCGAGTAGCCCTCGCCCTCCAGCAGCGTCTCGGCGCCCATCAGCCGCGACAGCAGGATATTGCCGACCTTGTCGTAGACCGGATCGTCCCAGTGTGTCCACTCCTCCTGCACCAGCCGGCAGCGCATGCCGAGCACCGCCGCGACGGCCGCAACCTGGCGCGTGTGATTCGACTGAATGTTCCCGATGGAAACGAGCGTGTCGGCGCCTTTTTTCACTGCGTCAGCGGCGAGCCACTCGAGCTTGCGAATCTTGTTGCCGCCAAACGCGAGCCCGGACGACACATCGTCGCGCTTTGCCCACACCGAAATGCCGAGCACATCGGACAGGCGATTGAGCCGATGAATCGGCGATGGGAAGAAGCCAAGCGAGATGTGGCCGAAGCGATGCTCGAGATCAAGTGCCATGGCGGGCTCCCTGTCGAAGAACGGGGAAAGATTGACTCTAGATTAGGTCCAAAAGGCCGAGACATTGGAGCGTGGCGCGCATTCACCTGCGGCGCCTCGCCTAGGGTCGAATTGGAATTCAAATGTGCCCTCGCTCTGGACGGAATGTTGAGGTGCAAACATCACATTCGAGCGAGCTGCTTCGGCGCCGTCGAACGGCGCCTCATGGCCCCGATTCCGGTCGGACGAGAAGGCGATCGCCGGCGCTTTTGTCGTTCGAGTCGTTAGATTCTAGAAGGCCGGGTATCAGTGGCCTCGCATGACTGGCCTATAGGCCTGCTCCTGACTACCCTACTGGAACACCAGCGTGCCCAGCGATTGCCCATTGATATTGAACATCGTGGATCTGGACGAAACAAAGCTGATGTTGCCGCTGGTGTCGATGCGGAATGTGGTCTCATCCTCGGCGATGCGGGCATTGCTGTTGTCGAACACCTTGTCGAGCAAGGTCAACAGCAGGCTGCTTCCGGTATCGGCGGCAACGCTATAGGACTCGGTAAGTGTTCCCACCTTCGTGGCCTGTGTGCTGTCCGAGTAAATCGTGGCGCTTGCCAGAGGTCCCGAGTCGCCGGCCTTCACTGTCGGCGGAATCGTATAGTCGGCGAACACCACAAAGGCATCCCCCTCGTCGATCACCATCACGGCATAGGTAACGGTATTGCGGAAGATGGTCCTGGTGTTCGAGAACGGCATCGAATTACCATTTGCGACAACCGTGCCGCTGACGGTTTCAGTGGTCCTCAATACCGAAGTGTTATTCAGAGAGGTCGCAACGAAAGGGGTTGCGGTCAGGGTTCCGGAGCCTGATAGCGGCACATTCTCTACCGTGCCGGAAATCGAGAAACTTGCGGTCAGTCCATTCGCCGCCAGACTTGCCATGGCTGTGCTGAGCGGCACCGTCAGAGGCTGCACCGGCGTGGTGGCGGCTTCGTTGCTGTCGTTGTCGTCGCCGCCGCAGCCGCCGAGAAAGAATGAAATTGCAAGCACAAGAAGGAATCTCCCGGACATCGCAGTCTCCTGGCCGAAATGCCCCGGATTCGAAACCTGTCTTGGCATGCGACCCGGCGGAACGGGTAGGGCATGGCGCAAACCGCAATCTTTCCATACCCGCAACCCATGCAAAATGCCCTGCTGTTCGGCAGGCTTGGCGCGCGAGGCCGTCACCCCAAATAAGCCGCAACAAAGATGCCAACACTGCCGGATGTGTTGTTTTTATTATGTTATGGCAGACATATAGATTCGAGGCGCTGGTGAAATCGGTGCAATCTGTTTCGTTCGAGATACAGGCCGGAAGCTGTCAGGCGTTGGAAGGCTTCCGGCGTTTGCGTGCGACTGGCAGGTTCGCTGACGATGCGTGATGGACAAGCACAGCGCTCACCCACAGGAGTGCGTCCACGACGGGCGGTGGCTTGTTTCAAGGCACTCGCCGGTCGACGGCCACTCCAGATTTCCCTAAAGTCTCCCAACCCCCCGCCGTTAATCCCCCAAGTCCCCCGATCTCCCAAACAACACCCAAATCCCCCGCCTTTTCCCATGAATGGGAAGCCCCCCACGCTTCGATAATCCGTGCTGACGAATAGCGGCCTGCCGCTTCGCACGGAGCGTGGATGTCCGAAGAAAGCGATCTCGAGAAAACCGAACCCGCCTCACCCCGGCGCCTGGAAAAGGCGCGCGAGG
>NZ_SMNY01000179.1:0-557 GCF_004353535.1 Cupriavidus sp. L7L | reverse complement strand
CCGGTGATGGTGCCGATGTGGATGTTCCCGGTGGCGCTGGCATGCGGCAATACGTTCGTGCTGAAGCCGTCGGAGCGCGATCCTTCGCCCAGCTTGCTGATTGCCGATCTGTTGCGCCAGGCTGGCTTGCCCGATGGCGTGTTCAACGTCGTGCAGGGGGACAAGGAAGCAGTCGATGCGCTGCTGGCGCATCCGGATGTGCAGGCCTTGTCGTTCGTTGGCTCGACGCCGATTGCCGAGTACATCTATACGGAAGGCACCAGGCATGGCAAGCGGGTGCAGGCGCTGGGCGGGGCCAAGAACCACCTGGTGGTGATGCCGGATGCGGACCTGGACCAGGCGGTCGATGCGCTGATTGGTGCGGCCTATGGCTCGGCGGGCGAGCGCTGCATGGCGATCTCCGTTGCCGTGGCGGTGGGGGACGTTGCTGACAAGCTGGTGCCGCGGCTGGCGGAGCGGGCGCGTGCGCTGAAGATCCGTAACGGGATGGAGTCAGACGCCGAAATGGGTCCACTGGTGACCGGGGCGCACAAGGCCAAGGTCGAGGGGTATATCGC